>WJIV01000289.1 GCA_014730055.1 Candidatus Bathyarchaeota archaeon | reverse complement strand
GTGACTATCTTAGCGATATCGCAGTTGATGCAGTCCTCCAGATCGCTGAGGAGGCAAACGGAAGCTATGAAGTTGACCTTGATATGATCAAGGTCGAGAAAAAGCCAGGAGCCTCGATAACCGATACAGAGCTTATCAGGGGACTGATAATTGACAAGGAAGTCGTACACGACGGCATGCCAAAACACATACACGAGGCCACAATTGGGCTGCTTAACGCTGCGATGGAGATTGAGAAGACAGAGTTTGACAGTAAGATCAGCATAGAGACTCCTGAGGAGATGCAGGCTTACCTTGACCAGGAGGAGAACATGCTCCGAGATATGGTGAAGAAGGTGAAGGATGCTGGGATCAATGTGCTATTCTGCCAGAAGGGAATAGACGATATGGTTCAGCACTTCATGGCCCGGGAGGGCATACTAGCCGCGCGTAGGCTTAAGAAGAGCGACATGGAAGCCCTAGCTAAAGCAACAGGCGCAAAAGTCGTCACAAGTGTTGATGAGCTGAGTAAGGAAGACGCGGGTTACGCTGAGAATGTTGAGGAGCGCAAGATCAGTGATGATAAGATGATCTTCGTCGAGGGATGCAAGAACCCCAAGGCGGTTAGCATCCTCATCCGTGGCGGGACCGAGAGAGTCGTTGACGAGGCAGACAGGAGCCTACACGATGCCTTATGCGTAGTAAAAGACGTTGTTGAGGACCCGAAAATAGTCGCAGGTGGCGGAGCCCCTGAGATCGAGGTCGCTAGAAGACTTCGTGACTACGCTGAGAAACTAGTTGGCAGAGAAAGGCTAGCCGTAAACGCGTTCGCAGAAGCCCTTGAGGTTATCCCAACAACCCTGGCTGAGAACAGCGGTATGGACCCAATTGACGCCATAAGCGGTATGCAGAGCGAGCACGCTAAAGGCAATAAATGGGTTGGTGTTAACGGGCTTGAAGGAGAAATAGGGGACATGGCAGAGATAGATGTCTATGAACCCAAGGCAGTGAAGGCACAGTCTGTAAAATCCGCCACTGAGGCGGCTACGATGCTCTTGAAGATAGATGACATAATTGCAGTAGAGAGAATGAGATCACCCCCAGGAGGAGCAGGCGGTCCAGGCGGAATGGGTGGTATGGGAGGCATGGGCGGCATGGGTGGAATGCCCGGCGGCATGCCCCCGATGTAGGAGGATATGAAAAATGGCATACATGGGAGGACAACCAGTTATAGTCCTTAAAGAGGACACAGAGAGACGCAGAGGTAGAGACGCACGAAAATCCAATATGATGGCAGCGCAGGTCATAGCCGAGGTCCTGAAGACTACACTGGGGCCACGAGGTATGGATAAGATGCTTATCGACAGCCTAGGCGATATCACCATCACCAGTGACGGTGCAACTGTTCTAGACGAGATTGATGTTCAGCATCCGGCTGCCAAGATGATGATAGAGGTCGCCAAGACCCAGGACAAGGAAGTTGGAGATGGCACAACCACAGCCGTAATCTTCGCAGGAGAGCTATTAGCCAAAGCCAATGAGCTGCTAGAGGAGAACATACACCCAAGTCTCATCATCAGCGGATACCAGAAAGCGGCGGAAAAGGCTCTAGAGACCCTTGATAAGGTAGCTATAGATGTTGATATGGACGACATGGAGACCTTGATGAAGATCAGCAACACAAGCATCAGGAGTAAAGCTGTCTCCAGTGAGAGAGAGCACCTGAGCAAGCTAGTCATAGATGCAATCAAGCAAATAATGGTAGAGCGTGATGACTCAGTCGTTGCGGATGTAGATAACGTCCAGATCGTTAAGAAAGAAGGACAAGGACTAGAGCAGACACAACTAATACATGGACTGGTAATAGACAAGGAAGCGGTTCACGCAGGAATGCCCAAGAAGGTAAGAGACGCAAAGATAGCATTGCTGGACACACCCCTCGAGGTCAAGAAGACTGAATTTGACGCCGAAATAAGAATAACCAACCCCGATAGCATAAAGAAATTCCTAGACAGTGAATCTGATATGCTTAAGAAGAAGGTTGATCAGGTCGTTGAGACAGGCGCAAACGTAGTATTCTGCCAGAAGGGAATCGACGACATGGCTCAGCATTACCTATCCAAGGCAGGAGTGCTAGCAGTCAGACGTGTAAAGAAATCTGACATGGAGAAGCTAGCCAAAGCTACAGGCGGCAAGATGATAAACAATCTAGCAGACCTTTCAGCTGATGACCTTGGAAGCTGTGGCCTTGTTGAGGAGAGAAAAATTGCGACTGACCGCATGGTCTTCGTCGAGGAATGCAAGGATCCACGTGCAGTAGCCATATTCATCAGGGCAGGACTTGAAAGAATGCTAGATGAGGCTGAGAGAGCCCTCAATGACGCACTATATGTAATAAGCGATGTCGCTGAGACACCTAAGATGGTTTCTGGCGGTGGAAGCGTTGAGTTAGCACTCGCCCGAGCTGTGAGGGAATTCGCTCCTCAGGCAGGTGGGCGAGAGCAGTTGGCAATAGAAGCCTTCGCAGACGCACTGGAGATAATTCCAAGAACCCTAGCTGAGAATGCTGGACTAGACATACTCGATACAATGGTGGCCATGAAGGCAGCCCATGCTAAGACAGATGGAACCTACATGGGTGTAAATGTTTACGACGAGGGAGTACTCGACATGCTACAGGATGGCGTGGTTGAGCCAATGGTCGTAAAGCAGCAGGCCATAAAGTCAGGAGTAGAGGTCGCCTCCATGATACTGAGAATCGACGATGTCGTAGCAGCCAAGACCGGTGGCGGACCAGGCGACATGGGCGAAGGCCCTGGCGGAGACATGGACGAGGACACTGATTTCTAGTCTAACCTATCTCATCTTTTTTTAAAATTAAATCTTAACTATTTTTTTCATGCTCAATGTACATGTCCTGTGCCCAGGTTATCATCTTCTTTGCTTCATCATGGTCCTCCCACTTCAAGACCTCCGTCACGACGCCCTCTGCTCTTTTGTAGTTATTATAAAAATATGTTAACTCGTCAATGACGCTTCGAGGTAGATCATCTAAATGTTTGATATGTTTGTAGAAAGGGTCTGTGGTAGAAACACATACTATTTTATCATCCATATCCTTCCCATCCACCATTTTGATATTCGCGACAGGTCTAGAGACCGTAACGCATCCGGTGAATGTAGGTTCGTTTATCAGTAGGACAGCGTCAAGCGGATCCCCGTCATCGTCCAAAGTTCGTGGGATAAAACCATAATCCGCAGGATAATAGGTATAAAGTACCCTGTTTAATATGAAGACTCCAAGCCTACCATCATACTCATACTTATTACGACTGTTCCTCTGGATCTCGGTCACAACATATACATGATCCGGGGGATTAGGGCCTGATGGAAAATCTCGCCAATAGTTCGCCATTATTATCAGGAAGTCTATGGATATGCCTGATTTAGATGTATCTATGTTCTATCTTGTCTCTGTCAGAGTTCTCCTCTGGGATCTTCTACGTGACTAAGTACTTCTCGCCACAGTTCAAGAGTTTCCTCGGCTTCCTTTTTCTCCAAGATCTGTATTACAAAACCCGTATGCACCAGGACATAAGTCCCAGGTTTAACTGAACCCTCTTCCATCAGGTCTATAACCGCTTCTCTCTTAACTCCGCCAAAGTCAATAATAGCTGTACGACCTTCAACGGACTCAACTAGACCTGGAACTGCCAGACACATAACAAGAATCACATCGCATCGTAACTTATAATCCCTTTCGCATGATCAATAAGCCCTCGTGATATGTATCAGGGAATATTTTAATCCAAGAAGCTAATCCCATACCCTATTCGGTGCGCGTATTGGATAAGAAAAATGAACGAGTATTTCTAGCAATTTTCTTTGCAACCTTCTTCGCAATGTTTGGCGAGACATTGCCCTTGAGCTTTCAACCTCTATTTATAAGAAATCTTGGACTTTCAGCGTCCCTACTGACACTTCTTTATAACATAAGGAATATAATACAAACCGTTCTAAGACTCATAGCTGGTACCATAAGCGATGCCCTAGGACGTCGAAATATGATGATCTTCGGCTTGACCCTCTTTGCCCTAGTCCCCTTCATCTATAGTATTGCACAGAACCCTTGGATTGCCGCAGTGGCAATGATGACCAGTGGATTCGCACTTAGTATATACTTCCCTCCCAGTGAGGCATATGCATCCAGTCTCTTCCCTCCAGAGAAATCCGGTGAGGTAATGGGAAGATATCACATGAGCTGGGCAATAAGCAGTGTTATTGGACCTTCAATTGGTGGATTCATAGCTGGCTACCTAGGATATAGGATGATATTTACAATAGCCGGTGTAATAACCACTATAGGGCTTTTTATCTCCTGGAGATATACAGAGGATGACAGGGATTACAGCTGTCCTCTTAGTCCAGTGGATCAAATTCGAACAACATTTAGCGATTTTCCAGGAACTATGAGTCGTCTAATGAAAAACAAAAAAATCCTTGTAGCTAGCATAGCTGTATTTGCACACAGTTTCGCTCATTGGGGATTACCAACTTTCATACCCTTGCTAGGCGAGGAACTGGGGATGTCAGAGTTTTTTATTGGTATTACCCTTACCGCAAATTCATTGATGATCGCGATAGCTTTGCCACTAGTAGGCAGGATAAGCGATAGGATAGGGCGATTCTTACCAATAGTCGTTGGTCTTGGCATCAGTGTATTTGCTTTCGCTTTAATACCTATTTTACCCAATTTTTGGTTATTTCCTATTGTAAATGGCATCTTGGGGATATGTGCAGTAATGGTATTTCCCGTCTCACAGGCAGCCACTATGGAGTCACTACCCTCGACCGACAGGGGTTCAGCTACAGGCGTCTGGGGTATGGTAATGAGTCTTGGTGGGACCCTGGGTCTGTTTACGATGAGTGGAGTATTGGCTGTGGCAGATA
Source organism: Candidatus Bathyarchaeota archaeon (assembly GCA_014730055.1). The sequence goes on along the minus strand of WJIV01000289.1, from coordinate 2,978 downwards.
TTCAATGGGTATTTTATTTGAGCGCAATCTTCACCGCAGTGCTGACAGTAATAATTTTCATTATGAAGGAATACTTCGAGTAGCTCTCAAACCTCATAAGTTTTCCTAGATCAATTAGACCATGATAACTCCGTAATCGGACTTGGCAGCTTCTCTTGAGACAAGTCCATTTTCAATATCTTGAAGTATTTTTCTACTATCACGATTAGAAACGTCACCATATCCACCCCCACCAGGTGTTCTGATAATCAATTTATCCCCTCTAGAAATATTGACTGTGACCTTCGAGGGTAGATTAATTTTTTCTCCACTAGATCTTATCAAAATGTACTCACCCGTCATACCTGGTTTACCCCCTTTTAATCCCCATGGACGTATCTTTGTCCTCTCAGCCATAATACTAAGAGTAGCCTTGGAGCTGGTCAGGGTCCATACTCTCTCTATTCCACAACCGCCCCTATACTTGCCAGCTCCACCACTATCTGGCCGTAATCTGTAAGCCTCAAATTCTATAGGTAGATATACCTCAATGGCCTCAATAGGCGTATTCATTGTATTAGTCATGTTTATATGAATTCCATCCACACCGTCTGAATTAGGGCGGCCTCCGCTTCCTCCTCCAATCGTCTCATAAAACGTCCAGTGAATACCGTCGTCAGTAATACCGCCAACCGTGATATTATTCATAGTTCCCTGTCCTGCTGCTGGAACCTTATCTGGGCAGATTTGGCTGAAAGCTTTCAAGAGAACATCAACGTTTCGTTGACTTGTCTCGACATTCCCTCCAGCAACTGGGGCTGGTCTTCTTGGATTCATCATGCATCCTTCAGGTATTTTCACTGTTATTGGCCTGAAGCATCCATCATTTATTGGTATAGCTGGATCAATGAGGCTAATCAGTGTATAGTATATTCCGGCTATTGTAACTCCCAGTGGGGCATTTACTGGTTTATCTACTTGAGGCGAGGTACCTGTATAATCAAAAGTGATATGATCACCCTCGATAATGATCTTTACCACAATCTTGATATTGCCATTATCAGGTAATATCGACTCCATGTAATCTATTGCAGAATAACATCCTTCTGCCATATTCATAATGGCATTTCTAACCATCCTCTCACTCTGAGACATAACATTATCCATAGCTACTTGAAGGGTATTAACCCCATATTTTCTTACGATCTCGACAATTCGCCTTAAACCCGTGTTGTTGGCGGCAATCTGGGCACGGATATCACCAATTTGAATCTCGGGTGTCCTGACGTTTGATCTTATTAAACTCATTATATCCTGGTCAATAATCCCCTCTTTAACGAATCTAACAGGTGGAATAATTAACCCCTCTTGGTAGAGTTCTCTCGCGTCAGCAGCAAGACTTCCAGGAGCGCTACCCCCTATATCCGTATGATGTGCCTTATTTGCTGCATAAGCAATTATTTCATCCTCAAAATATACCGGCGATATCAAAGTGAGATCCGGTAAGTGTGTACCGCTTATATACGGGTCATTTAAAAGGATCATATCTCCTTTATTCAAACTACCTTTGAAATTCTCAAGACCTGTCTTTACCGCAAGTGCCATTGAACCAAGATGCACCGGGATATGCTCAGCCTGGGCTATCAGTTCCCTCCTATGATTGAAAAGTGCACAGCTATGATCCATACGCTCCTTAATATTTGGGCTATAAGCAGATTTCTTCAGAGCTATACCCATCTCCTCAGCCGCGTAGGTCAAGGCACCTTTGATTACCTCAGTAGTTGTGTAATCAGAACTCAACTTCTTTCCCTCCTTAGTATCAAATTACCCTTTTTTTCGGTCTCAAAACTCCACCCAGGATAAACTATAGTAGTTGAGTCATACTGCTCAATAACCGCAGGTCCGCTATATTTTCCTTCCAATACCTCTCGATTAAATACTGGTGTCTCTACCCACTCTTTTACACCTTCGAAAAATACGTCCCTATAGTCATGACTTTCTCCCTTACAAGCTATTTTGTCAGGTAACCGGGGTTTATCTAAGAAACCAATTACTCTAAGTTTCACATTCACTATTTCTATAGTTTGATCCCTATCGAAATATCCATATACTTTATCATGTTTTATATGGAAGCTTTCTATGCTCTTGAGAAGTTCTTCCATTGACATAGGTTTCTTTACCGGGATGTTAAGTTCAAATCCCTGTCCCTTATATCTGATATCTAGGCTCCTCTGAGTTTTCCTTAACTCCTCAGGTATTCCCTCAGATTCTAGTGTTTGATTTCCGTCTTCTTCCATTTCTTGAAACTTTTCTTCCAGTTCTGAGGGATCAATAATCGATACTTCTCTAACCACTGGACTTGTAAAGTCGTGGAATAGATCTGCGGTTAAAAGACCTAGAGCACTGAACATTCCTGGGTTAGGAGGAATAACTATTTTTCCAATTTCTAGGTCCTCGGCTAAGGCACAGACATGCATTGGCCCGGCTCCACCGAACGCAACAAGCGTGAAGTTTCTTGGATCGAATCCCCGTTCCACGCTAACAATTCTGAGTATCTTAGCCATCATGCTGTTGGCTACAAGAATAACGCTAATAGCTGCCTCATGTTGTGATAATCCTAATGAATTTGTTAGCTTTATGAAGGCTCTCTCAGCTGACTCGACATTTATTTCCATACTCCCGTCAAGTAAGCTCTGTTTGTTCAGTCTCCCGAGAAGCAAATTTGCATCTGTTATGGTAGGCTCAGCTCCTCCACGACCATAGCAGGCAGGCCCAGGGATTGCACCAGCGCTAGTTGGCCCCACCTCTAGAACCTCATTTTTCACCCTTGCTATGGTCCCACCACCAGCGCTACACTCTGCCAAATCTATGAAAGGAAACCTCACAGGGTAGCCGCTTCCTTTAATTAGTCTACCCATATGTATTTTTCCTGCGACCTCATACTCCGAAACTACCTCTGGAACTCTCCCCCTTATCGTGCCAGCTTTAGCAGTGGTGCC
>WJIV01000288.1 GCA_014730055.1 Candidatus Bathyarchaeota archaeon | reverse complement strand
GAAGCGGGGTAGCAACCTGGATGTTGGGTAGCGTAAGTCGTGATATTGTCGAGAGCTGCACGGTTCCTGTACTCGTGGTTAAGGATCAGAGGTACTGTAAGATTCGTTAGATTTCTCCATAAGCTCTATAGCGATCTTTACTCCATCCAAAGCGTTCTCAGCATATGCATCCACGCTTAACTCATCAGCCAGTTCACTACTTGTGGCTGCCCCACCAATTATGATCTTAACTTTGTCTCTAAGCCCTTCTCTCTCCAAGGCTTCAACAACTTTTCTTAGTTCTTTGAGAGTTGTTGTCAATAATGCACTCATTCCAAGAATATCCGGTTCATGTTCCCTCACTGCTTCAACAAATTCACTTGTACTAACATTAACACCGAGGTCTATAACCCTAAACCCATTTGCTCTTAGGAGCATAGTAACAATGTTCTTACCAATATCGTGGATGTCACCGTGAACTGTACCAATTAGGTAGGTTCCCAACGACTTGATTCTCTCGTCTCTCGTCTCAATCTCTGGTTCAATTATTTCCATAGCCGCTCTAACTGTTTCAGCCGCAGAAACGAGATCTGTAAACCAAATTCCCCCTCTTTCATATGCTTCACCAATCCTCCTAAGCTCTCTAGTTATTCCTTCCTCGATTACCGTGACCGGAGATATACCTTTAGTTATAGCTCTCTCTGTAGCAGTTCTCGCATTAACAGAGTTATGGGTTTTTATTGCGAATCGGATCTCATCAATTTCATCTTGGATTTTTTCATTATCTGTCAAATATTCATTCTTACCGATACTTGCTGATAATTTGAAACGAGGATGCAATGTATCAAGTTTTCCACCTTCCTCTATAACAAGTTGGCCAAAGGCAGTATCAACTACACTTACAGCCGGGAAGATATAACTAGCACTTTTAAGAGGACCGTATATTATGAAATCAGCCCCTAGGACAGCAGGTAACGCATTTACAATCGTCGCACAAGCTGTGCCTATAATCTGGTTTCCCTGTTTCTTCAACGTAGTCCAAGATCCGATTGCATTGTGTGCCCCATAGCCCACAGGCAATCCATATTTGTCTTTTACTATTTGTAAAGCCTTACTTGCTAAACCTAGTGTTGGGACATCCATGACAAATGTATCCACGAGTGGTTTGCTTATGCCCACTGATTCAGCTTTTTTTATCAGTGGCCTCAATAGTTCTACCCTTTGTGATGAGGAAGTTACAGCGGTATTACTATAAGTTAGGATTATTGCCGATTCTAGGCCGACTTCCTTGATCTTATCATATATGGTCTCAGGTGTTGCTTTGTTTAATGAGTTGAATACAGTTCTCTCAAGTAATTTCTGTTCTTCAACATATTCCAAGCCTCGTAATGCTGCCTCATTTGATACAGCGTCTAAGAGGATTGGCGCGTTCGTCGAGTCAGCTGCCCAAGCTAAGTAGTCTTCTACCGCTTCATCAACAGAGCACACCACATCCAGCATAAATGGCAGCCCCGTCTTTCTTGATATCTCCTCTACATCATTGATTAAGTCATGAGCCGCATCACGGTCGAAGCTACCTCTCTTTTTGCTCGTAATCAGAGGGTCGTTTTTGTAAAATATACTTCCTATCATTACTGTGGGATTTACCCCTGGTAGTCCCCCAATCTTGACATCTCCTATATCGAAAATTTTTTGATGTGCCTTGAAGTTGAACATATATTTTGCCTACTAGTTATTGATGATATTGCATCCTCTTCAGGATTTTCCTAATCCAATAATCAGGTTCCAACTTGAACTGGTTCCGAGATCTTTTTAAGTAGTCTTATTGCTGAGAGGGGTGCAAGATAGCTTGTTTTAGGGTTATCTGGGTGAAGGTAATTCTGTGTTATGCCGTGAAGTTCGCCAAAGTCTCCTTCTGCCTTTATCTCGTGTTTAGTAAGCCTTGCCTTGGGATCAGCTACAATGGTGACCAAGGTATTTTCTACACCAATTCCTGCCAGGCTCAGTATTACAGCGACATTTACGTTCTTTGGAAATCCCTCTATAGCTTTATCTGCTGTGCCTTGGAAGAGTATCTTGGCCTCCGTAAGGTGGCTTATATCAATGTTGTTTTTCTTTAGATATGGTGCGCCTTCCAGACTCCTTGGGTTCTTCGTGGATATTATCTCAACTCTTCTCAGTTTCTCAACTGAAGCGGATTTGACCCCATCAAGTCCTATTATTGCACCTGAGGGGATGTAGATTTTCAGCTTTTTCTCACTTGCCTTACTGTAGAGGTTCTCGTATAGATCTTTATCAGAGAATGCCCCAGCACTCATTACAAGGAGGCTTTTACCCATCTCCAGCGCTCTCTCAGAAATATCTTTCACTGTTTCCCTTGTCGCTGCTTCAATAATAAGCTCAATTCCTGGCACCTTGAGAAGGTCGAAAGGACTCATATATTTCTTGATCTCTTGTCTTCCAAGTTCCTTATGTAAACTTTCCAGTCTTTCCTCATCAATATCGCAAATAGCTGATAATTCGACATTCCCGGCTTTGCCATCAATAATTGCTAATGCAAGTGTTCTACCGATTGCGCCACAACCAATCAATCCAACCTTCAGACTATGCTCCATATCCATCATGTACTGTAAGGCTTCCGAAAAGATTAAAGTACCTCATTTTTTAGGGTTTTTATTCTACGGATCAATTCTATATTCATGACATTTGGAGAGCTATTTGGATTAATACTAATAATTATTTTAATCAGTGCGATTGGAAGAACTGCCAATAAAGCTAGATAGATAAAGTATTTGATAGAGGAATTAGGCTTCCTGATCGCCAGGTAATATCCTATCTAGGAAGCCGCTTTTTTTCCGCTGCTGTCTCCTAGGCTGTTGAGTTCTTGTAGCTCTTGATATTGCTTCTGATATTTTCTCCAGTTGCTCGGTCTCTATTTCCATGTTGAACATATTGTTAAGGACCTTCACTGCTGTAACTGCCCCATCGTAATCAATACCCCCGGCCATACGTGTCGGTACGAAGAGAGTCGTCCATGGAATGTTATCTTTCAAAGTTCTTTCCATTAATGACGCGTTGATTCCTGAGATCGCTCCCTGTCCCAGAGGCTGGATACCATATTCCTGGAGGTTTTTCCCTGATGTGGTAAAGCCAAAAATATTTGCACCAGGTTGTGAGAATGGAAAACCATCAAAGGCTATTATCTCTCTAACCCCTTTCCTTTTGAGCCATTTCATCATCTCCTGCCCAATTTCCCAAGCAGATTCTCCTGATATCATCGCTTCTGTTATTAGAAACATCAGCTCGTCTGACCCATCGGTGTATATCCTGAAGCTATATTTGGCTTCTCCATCGACCAATACCATTACGGGTGGCATGCTGTTTCCATGAAGGTAAGCGACCTGTCTAAGTCCCTTTGAGCGAACAACGTGCATAAGAGCTGTATTTCCAATGAATCCAGCTCCTGCGAAACCTGTTATTACCGTCCTCTTCTTTTGGGGGATATCCGCGAGTTCTACGATCTCTATACTTGACATTGAGTGTTATTATGTTGTTAAGTGTTAATAAAGGGGGATTGTTTCTATGGGTTTAATAATTGTAGTCTACTAGTTTTCTCATGCTTGGTTTAAGGGAGGCAGTTAAAGGTAACCTTGGCGTCATGATGCTAAGCGCTGGAATATGGACTTTTGCTGGGCAGCTAGTGACACCTTTTCAGAGCCTATATGTCTATTATCTTGGTGGAAGCTATTTCCATATCGGCTTGATTACTTCTGTTGGAGCAATATCAAGCATCATTCCTACGATTATCGGCGGACAGCTTGCTGATACATACGGACGGAAGAAAATGCTCTACTCCATGAGTTTCCTAGTTTCCTTTAACTTTCTATTGTTCTCATTTGCGAAAGACTTACGATGGTTAGTTGCTGCCTCAGTAATCAACTCGCTTGCACTTGGATTCAGACAGCCCTCCTTCGCAAGTATTATTGATGACTCGACCGATGAGGACAACCGGGCTCAGAGTTACGCGCTCTGGTCCATTGTTCCTCCTTTATTCGGCCTGGTATCACCGTATTTAATGGGCGTCTACATGGATAGGCGAGGCATTGTGGAGGCATTAAGAATCGGCTATCTATTCCTATTTGCTGCCTCCTTTATCGCCTCTGTTTTAAGATATCTATACATTGAGGAGACCCTTCCTGAGAAAGACCGGGGAAGCATTTCTGTAAACGGTCTGGCTACTGAGGCTTGGAATGGGTTAGGTGAGACTGTCCAAACTCTAAGCCGACCCCTGAGGATTTTAGGTATAATGGGGCTGTTCTTCGGGCTTGGGGCGGCGATCGGGAGTCCCTTCTGGGTTGTCTACGCTACAGAAGATGTCATTAAGCTCTCCCTCTCCGAGTGGGGGATCATAACGGCCGCTAACACCCTGGTTGGTACGATGGCGGCGGTCCCCCTCGCCAGAGTTGCTGACAGACGGGGCAGGCTATGTTTACTAATACCTGCAATATTCATAACTCCCTTAGCCATAATAGGATTCGTTTTGAGCGGATCTTTCTATCATGTATTCATTGTAAGCGTAATAGTAACACTTCTGGGTAGTGTGGGGATGTCATCTGGTCAGGCTCTATTCACCGATCTAACCGAGCCTCATCACAGGGGAAGGGTGAACGCTCTATGGAGTATAGCGGGTACCATGCGCTCCTTCAGAGTAGGTATTACCCCCGGGTCACTTATGGGGGCCACGGGTAGCCTCCTAGGAGGATTCCTCTATGAGAATGTAGGTAGATCCGCACCGCTTTATCTTCAGAGTATAATGGTTGGTTTAACAGCAGTAACAGGGATCTTTCTGGTTCAGGAAACTGGTAGGATTTGTTCAATATCTGTTCCCGAGTCTTGCCCCGAATAGTCAGGTCCATCTGCCCAAAGTCTTTATACGGTGCTCTCCCATCTCCACAATCTGGTGAAGAGATTGAAGGATCTAAAGGTTGAGGCTGTCAAAATCAACGGTGTCTGTGACACGATGAAAGTGGGGGACTATTTCATTGTTAGGGGTGGAAAATTGAGTGTTCCTGATGGAACTTTTTGTTATTGGGCTCTAAACGCTGTTCTCCCCCTTCTTCCAGCAAAGCAAAGAAAACTTGATGAACCTGAGGACTGGATGCCTACTACTTGGCATGTACAGTGCCCTGACCCTAAAGGACAGGTAATACTTGAGATAAGCGAGATCAATAGCTCTGAATAAATGATATCAAATCTCATAAAGGTAAGATATTTAGTGGGATATCCATCTTATCCAAAATTTCTATAGTAGGTTATTCCCTTCGTAATTTAGTAAAAAGAGAAAAACCTTTTCTATAAACCCTTTTAGTAAAATAACCCTTTTTCAAACCCCTTTCCCTCTGGAAATAGTATTTATTTTCCTTTATTTTACTTTAAATGTCTTTGTTTTACTTTAAATGTCTCTAATTTACTTTAAATGGTTTTATTTTCCTATATTTTCCTTTAATTGGTGTTATTTGTTTTTATTTTTCTCTCTAATATTGATGTGCTTGTTTTTAACTGAAACTTAAATGATAAGAAAATTTGTATATGGTTTTATTATTCTTTGACAGAGTTTTATAAAATTAATATTGTTTAGGAGTTTTCTCCCAGTTTTCCTGAGCTATGTCTAGTGGTGGCTGTAGTCCCTCAGGTAGAGGTGTCTTATACTCTCTATTCTTGAGTCTTTCACCGTGTTCCTCTCTCACTTTCTTTCTTAGATCAGCATCTGTAAGTAACTCCACTGCTGCGCCGGCCATGGTTTTTGCAGCGAATACTAGGCTTTTGTGCCCTATGGTGCTACCAGCGGCTGCTACGAAGGCCCAACTGTGACCAGCTGCTCCTAGAATGTTGCAGGTTGTACTGAATTCAAGGGTTGGACATACCCATGATACGTCTCCTACGTCGCTTGAACCAGGGCTGGTTTCCCCCTCACCCCAAGGATCAAGAACATCGGTAACAAGGTCGACATCGACGTATTTCTCCCAGTTGGGGACCTTTGCCTTTCGGAGGCCATTGATCTTTTCCTGTTTGGGGAATTGGCTGGCTATCTTTGAAGCGAATTCCAACTCCTCATCTGAATACTCGGGGGGTCCAACCTCCTTCATGTTCTTCACCACAAGCTTGGCCAGGCTCTTACTTGGCAGAATATTATATATTCCGTCTATAAACTGGATCTCTAGCTCGGTCTCGGTCATCATGGCGGCTCCTTTAGCTATCTTTAGAATCCGCTCATAGATTGGGTCCAGTTGATCTCTCTCAGGGGCTCTTATGTAATACCAGCTTCGGGCGTAGTCAGGAACAACATTTGGCTGTCCTCCTCCCTCCTCAATAACGTAATGAATTCTTGCATCGGGGATGACGTGCTCTCTTAGGAAGTTTACGCCCATGTTCATCAACTCAATAGCATCTAGGGAACTTCTGCCCATCTCAGGGTTCCCTGCAGCGTGAGCTGTTTTCCCATGGTAGACGAACTTTACCCCGTTTACCGCGTTGCTGCTGCTGAGCCTTGCGGTGTTCATGCTGCTGGGATGGTGGCTAAGGCATGCATCTAGGTTATCATAGAGCCCCTCTCTTACCATGAAGACCTTACCTCCATAATTCTCCTCAGCCGGTGTACCGTAGAAATTTATGGTTCCCTGTATGCCTTCATCTTCCATTATGTGTCTGAGTGCCACTGCACAAGCTAGTGCCGTTGCTCCATGTATGTTATGACCGCAACCATGGCCTGGGGCTCCTTTGACTAATGGGTCTTTTTCGGGTTTAACTTTATTACTTATCCCCGGAAGGGCATCATATTCTCCTTGGAAGCCAATTACTGGTTTACCCTCTCCCCAGGTCGCGAAAATTGCTGTAGGCATCCCAGCGACCCCTAAATCAACTTTGAAACCATGCTCCTCTAATTTTTTTGCTATTAGCTTACTGCTCTCGGTCTCAACAAGTCCGAGTTCAGCAAATTTCCAAACCTCATCAGCCACATCGATGAATTCCTGTTTATTCTCTTCGATCCAGTCCCATACTCTGTCTTTTAACATATTTT
>WJIV01000287.1 GCA_014730055.1 Candidatus Bathyarchaeota archaeon | reverse complement strand
TATTATCGATATAATCAGCATGATCTTCCTGTATTTCATTATCTCTAATTTCCCCATTTCATAATTTAAGAATACTTCCATAGATAATTATCAATTACTGTCCCTTGTTTAATCTCCTAAGTAATTGTTTAATAATAATTATGTAACTAGCTTCCTTCAATTAATATCTAAATTTCCACCAGATATTTTTGAGGAATAACTAGATAAGAAAATAGCTTGTACTCTATATATCTAATTTCTTTATCCATATACTATTAGTTCTCTTTAATCCATGTTTCATGGATTCGTTAAAGAAATTAATCGACTGTCTGTAATCTAATTGATCAAATATTCTTTTAGTAACCTCGAAATCTTCCTCAAGGACACTTGTATCAATTTCAACTTCTTGTTCTTTTTTTTCTCCGCCTAAAATTCTCTGAAAAGCACTTATTGCAGTGGAGAGAGGAGTTCTCAGAGCCATAATCCTCCTCTGTTGAGCTATGTACTTTTCAGTATGTCTTTCTTTTATTACTTCTAGTAACAGGTTCTTTTGATATTTCTCTACATGAAGGGTTGTCTCCACCAGGTTCTCCTCAAGACTGAGAAGGGTGGATTCCACATCATTATTGATAGAATTCACCGAGATCCCTCGTAAGCCTCTCAATTACTATATCGCACGACTCAGCCAGCTCATTGGAATAGTTCTTTCCAAGCCATATCTTGATATAAGCCAGCATTGTCAATACCCCAATGAGTGCCTCTGTCTTCTGTACTGGCTCCTCTCTAAGAAGCTTGAATATTGGCTCCAGTGAATGGAATCTTCCAACTAACCTCCCACCCGAATAGGCGTTGGCTAGAATCCTATCCGTCTCCTGTAGCACCTTCTCGACAGTGTTCTCAAGGGCTTCCAGATCCTCATCCCACTCACTTCTAGTCTCCTGCAGGATAATGGTAAGATTTGCTACGATGTCATCTACTATCCTGCGACTGCGAGACTTGAACCCTGTTTCTGGTGAGGTGAAGTACCTCTCAAAATCATCTACTACTGCTCTAATTTTCTCTGTCTCAGACTCTATTGACTCCCTTAAGATATCTAATGTTGCCTGGAGGGCTGAGATTCTATTCTTTAACTCCTGGATACTCGACTCTAATTGATTTTCTCGGGCTTCCAGCTCAGAAATATAGGATGTTTTCTCCTCAACAAGTTCATACATGCTACCAAGTTTTATCACCTCTGCCCTGAAGCTGGTGATATCATACTCTTGCTCTTCTAGGAGTTCCTTCCACTCTATTAACTCGCTGTCCTGTACCCCAAGGACCTCTAAGCGCCTTAGGGACTCAACTGCTCTATTACGGTCATCCAGTACTTCCTCAAGAACCTCAAGTCTCTCCTTCATTAAGGAATTTTTTTCCTTAAGCACTCTTTGTATCTCTTTGAGTTCACGGATCTGGAATGTGAAGCCACTTCTCTCATTATACTCGGTTTTAACGTCTGTTATGAAGCGATTAATGGCAGCTCTCTCATCAAGATCTAATACTTCACCCATGTTTTTTACTGTCTTAACTATGTCAAGTACCTCTCCGGCCTCTATCCCTGCTTCTAAGTGGCTTTTTACCGCTGTTCTCAGCTCAAGGTTCTGCTCAAGTTTTTCCTCTAGCTCCGTATTCTCTTTTAATAGTGCCTCATTTCTTTCCTTTAGACGTTCATTCTTCTTGGTATTGCTCTCAAGGCTCTCCTGAAGTGCTTTAGACTGCCCATAAAAGTCTATGATCTCAACTGTGTCATGACCAATATCATTGACGTTGCTTAGGACATTCTCCAATTGTTCAAGTTCCTCAAAGCTTATACCATAATCCCTCAGATTATCCCTTATGGAGATATAATCCTCAAGCCTTTCCTTGGTTACCTCTGCGTCATCAAGTGACTTCTCAAGTTCGCTACGGACAGCGTGGACCTGCTCCTCAAGCAATATTGTGGTCTTTTCAAGATCTTTATGTTTCTCCTCATAATCCTTTATCTCCTCCAATAGCTGGCTGTAGCTTTTCCCCGTCTCAGCCTCAACCTCCTTGAGCACCTTCGCGTACTTTGTTACCTCCTCACCCGAAAGGTCCCTTTTCTGGGCCTCCCCAATGACAACTGACATGAAATCCTCGGGATCTTTTACCTCTGCCTCCTCCATGACAGCTACCAGTTCAGCGCCCCGCTTCGCGTCTCTAACGCTGAGTTCGTTTATCTTAAGAAGCCTTGAAAGTTCCATCAAATCGTCAAATGTTTCATCCAAATCATACTGTTCAGCTGCCACCGATATTCCCTCCCTCTCCGCACATTCAATAAAATCCTTACGCCTGTTATATACAAGGGTCCTGGAGACACCTAGCATATCCGCTACCTCCGTGATGGTGTGACCGCTGAGGAGCAGCTGTAAGGCTTGAGCATGTGACACTCTCGTCAACTTAGAATAACTCTGCTCACCGCTTAAATTTTAGTCTTCCTGAGTCCATTTTTTTTCAAGCTCTCATTGAATGTTCTTTTCTAATATCAAACAGCAGCTGCAGCACGCTTATTGCTTGGAAGGTGGATGCTTCGAATCTAAGTAGCTGTTAGAATTATTCTCCTATATTAATATAAGATGGCGAAAGCCAAACTAACTGCTTAATCATCTTGTTTAAAATCTTATACTAGACATTACTCAGAATAGTTGGGGGGGGGGGAGCTTTTGACAACGTGAGCATTTTTCCCTACCTCGTTGCAGCTGTATTACTCGTGGTATCGTCCCCATTCTTAGCCAAAAAATACAGACTTAACTTATCTCTCGTAAAATTCACTTTTATCAAATATGCCCGACAGCTTGTTGCGATATTACATGTTTAAATCAACTCCTACCACCAGAACGAGAAAACAGACCTAACCTTAAAGGGCCTAACCAGCCTCACAGCAGCCACAGCAACCAGCAGCAAAACAATCATGCACAAAAACACATGCATCAACACCTTCCTCAAACCTCTCAGCCTCAAACAATCCAACTCAACCAACTTCAGCCTCGAGTTCACCCTCTCAACACATGCCCGACCCAAACCATACAAGCGCCGCTCCTCAGAATAGCCACCACTAGTCCTGAAATACCGGTCAACCCTTAGCACAGGCTCACTCTTTGCCTGATTACTCATAAACGGCACAACAGGCTCCGCACCAAGATCTCTGATACAATCCCTAACCTTCCGGCTGCTACAGAAACAGAAAATAAATAATTATATCATTTGGGACCCCCTTAAGGGACATCAGGAAAGTTGAGGATCATTTGAATAGTTGGAGCAAAAGCACACGGAATGTCCATGGTAAGAGCTGGTTCGAACTGGTCGCAAACGAACATATCACGCGAATGAAGAGAGAAGAAAAAACTCAATACGGAATACCATACGGACCCGACGAGACACGATCAGACAACGTGATACTCACCGAGGATAAGGCCAAGGAGATGCTAGACGTATTGATAGCTAATGGGCTACGCTTATTCGAAAACCAACTATCCATAGACTTCTTCAAACGCAACGTCACCGTCACCCAGAGGCTACATATTGCAACAACACCTATCTCAATGGATATACTGAGCAGGACGACACAACTCCAATCCGGAGTAATAGATGTGGTTCCACGCATCATTATAACAGATCCCATCCCAGTAAACAAAGAAGGACAGCCAATCACAGAGAACCCGCTTCCCCCTGATTACGTACGCGCGGTATTAATCGTTATGAATCCTATTAAAATCCTAGACGTTTTCGGGATGAATAAGACAAATCACTACCTATCCCTAGCAGGATTTAACCAAGAATACTTTAAATCGATACTGATAAAAGCAGCTGAAAAGTGGCAAGGCATACCACAAATTACAGATATAGAGGTACTGCGGGGTTTCATTGCCCAAGGTATACTACACGAAGCAGCACACGCCTTGGCACTCCATATACCTGACCAACTGCCCAAAGACATGCCTGAAATTGAACGTAAGAAACTCGAGGACATAGAATACCAAAAGTGGATTGAAATCGTAACCGATAATGAGGCTATTGCCTTCAGCACTGTCTCCGCTAAGAACGTTATCAAAGCCACACAGGAAGCAGATGAGAAGGGTATGGACCCGGTTCTGTCTACACAGCATCATGTGATGAACCGTTACTGTTTGGAGATGTTCTGCGACAGGTTCAGCATGTATCTGTATGAAAACTATATGAAGATCAAGAGTTACGAGAAAATAGTTGGAAACCGTTTTGGGGACCCCATGGCCGTGGAGATGCTGTGGCACCTTGAGGCT
>WJIV01000286.1 GCA_014730055.1 Candidatus Bathyarchaeota archaeon | reverse complement strand
CTTAGAACCCTGTTTTCTTTTGTCGGTCGTCTGCGATTCGGGTGCAGATTTGGTTCAACAATTGAAAACGGTGGAGGTAAATCTCTAATACTTTACGATTAAGTATGTGTAATAATGAGCCTGAAAGCAGCAATCACCCGATTGCTCAAATGGTACCCAGGATTCGAATCAGCCTCCAGTTTCAAACCAGATCATAAAGTGAACCTGAGATCTGTCCTCTTCTCTAACAACCATATACTCGCTCTGGGCTTGCTTCTCATACTCTTATCAAACATCGGCTCAGCCGAGATAGCGAATGAGATCCTTACAATACCACCAGGTGAATACGTGGCTTACTCGATTGATATATTTCCTGGGCAGAAAATCAGGGTAGATGCAGGCGTCTATACTGGTAACATATCTGATAACGATAGAAGGGTACTGGAGGTGCTTATAATGGATGATGAGGACTTTGACCACTTCGAATCAGAGGAATACAATAAGATTGATCATAGATACGCCCTGAGGATAGGGGAAAACTTTGGAGAGACAGTCGAGGTAAACTCGAACTGGTTCGGAGAGGCACATGTGGTTCTGAATAACAAGATTAGAGTCAATAACCGGGATACTCAGAAGGAAACTCATGTTACTGTGACCCTTCTTAACCCTCTGGGCTACCTCGGATTACCTGGTTTTCTTATAGCCGTATTTAGTGGATATAAGATAATAAAAGAGAAAATAGCCACCAAGAACAATCTTCGATGACCTTACGGGATAAAGGAAATTCAGCCGATTGATAAAACTAGAAGTATGTGGTACTATGCCAGAACAAAAAAGTGAGACTAGGAAACCGTCTTGATTTCATTAACCTGTGTTGAAAAGGTCACACTCTGGGCATTTTTCTTTGAAGCATTTCTGATGCCATACTCCGCCTTCATCTTTTGTCATCTCTTTCAAAATCTTATCTAGCCTTCCCAGGGGAGCTGTCCAGCCAGACCCGTAAAGAATACCTGCTACTACGAACTTCTCTCCTTTCCCTATCTCTTTGCCGCATATTTTACAGACAGGGTTTTCCGGTCTTAGGGCGCTCATGTTTGAGACTTTGAGACACCTTTATTAAAGGTTCAGAAAGCCTAGAACGAAGTTGTACTCCTTTTTTTTCATATTATAGGAGTAGGTGAGACTATTCAGGGGTCGTATCTTTCATTAGACTGTATGATGCAAGCATCAGCTGGATTGGCAGCCAGATTAGAGGATAGGATCCCTTGGAAATTATCTGGGACAACAATACTATGCTGATTCCTATGTTGAACACCAGTGTAACAGATGTTAGAACAAGGAGTATATCACCGTAGTCTTTAGGCCTTCTCCCCTGTTGAAAATCTCCCCAGACATCATACATCCTGCTAGATAACCATAAAGCAACGGCAACACCAAGTATCCCCTCTAAGACAATGATCCTCAGGAGATTATCGAATTCCCTGATGCCAGCAATGTTTAGTAACCCCAAGGCGACGATTATGGTTGATCCAAATATGCCCAGAGTGTTGATTAACCCGGGCATCAGCCGGTTTTTCCCCAGAAGACGTTTTAGATGGGATACGACCTCCTTCCTATCCTCAGTATTAGGCGTTGATGTTCTTCCAAGATATGCGAGTAAGAGTCCCATTAAGGGGATTAACCCATATACTATTTCACCTGTTTGAGCTGTAAAGTATATTCCAAGAGATACCATTATCCCTCCGATATTTTGGAAGCTCTCAGACCAGAGAAGCATGGTCACCTCCCATACCGAGAAGCTTTTCAGCTCCTCCCTGAGAACCAGTTCATCCCAGCTCTCTACGGTCTGCTTCATTGACGCATATATCTGGCATCCCATCTCTGTAACCCGGTAAGTATCATTAACCTTCGTTACAAGTCCTGACGCAGATAAGATGTTCAGGTGGTAGGCCAGTCTACCTGAGTCACCGGTATCTTCTGGGTACAACTCACGCAGGAGTTCACTGTACCGCTGGGGAGGGCCCTCGATCAGAGTAGACATAATCCTTACACGAAACTCGTCTGACAGCGCCTTGGATACCCTGTGTATCTCCTCTTGATCACTCACAGGGAACCCTACGGTATTACAGGGAAAAGCTTTCTTGTCAAAAAAATTAAAGTAAACATAAGAGTCCAAACCAGCATAAGTAATCAAAAAAAAGGAATTCACTTAGATCCATATAAAGTACTTCTCTAGAGGCCTTTTAGAGCGATTTTTGTGAGACAGTATTAATACCCTTTAAAAATTACACTCTTTTTCACGCGTTTCTATATAATGTTTAGGAGTAAGAGTAAAGGTTTGAAGAATATATAGAATAATCTGTGGATAAATTTAAATCCTGATGGGTAACTCCTCTTGGAGTTGATTTTAACTGAAGTTTGATAAGAAGATTAAGATTATACTTCTGCTACTAGTTCTTGCCTCAGTAACCATGCCCGTTCTCAAAGGAAAAAAGGATGAACAAAACCCTATGAGAGGGATATGGAATGCCATAACCAGTCTACATGAAAAAGACGCAGATCTACAAATCCAGATAAATACCAGAGTACCCAAAAGGGCTAACATCACAATATCATCAATGTCATTTCAGGATAATGCCTATCACATTGATAGCAGTCCCTCTGTGGTCACTAGTTTATCTGCTGAGGTTCACCTTCCCCAGGGAGCCAATGTAACAAGGATTACGTTTCACGTACTCAAGTCCACATCTAGTGGCGATATTCAGCTTCATTTGCGTAAAAATGAGTGCACCAATGCAGTTAGTGGACCGTTTACAAGAACTGTGGCAACCCTATCCACATCCGATATTACACCAGGCAGCTACCTACACTACACTGATGAGATCATAGCCACGGAGAGGATCATAAACAACAATGATGGTTACTACTACGTGAACCTTTTCATGCCTGCCACTGATGGACTTGTTTTCAACTGTGGATGGATAGAGTATGAATACACAGAATAGAGGTATAGGATCTCTTAAAAACTATTAACACTAAGTACAAAATATTTTTTTCGGGCAATCAGATCTGAAATACTCGTTATTGTGCTATACTAATTCTTGTATGTAGCATTCTGGGGAGTGGCACTTGGAGTGTGTTATTGTTTGGTGTTATAGGTTCTGAGAACTTTTTCTCTATCCTCAGTCTATGGAAGTTATTAATAGAGCAAAAGGGAATCAGTTTACTATTTGGTGTAGATTAGGGTATAACACAGCTTTTCACTCTATTCAAATCAAAGTTATAAGGTTCCATAAAGTGCATAGAACCCAGCAGTATTATAGTTTTATTTTATATTCAATATTTTATTTTTGTAGTTGGTTTTTATAAATACAGTATTTCATAGACTTGTAAGCAAGTTCTATGACTAGGTGCCTTTATGG
>WJIV01000285.1 GCA_014730055.1 Candidatus Bathyarchaeota archaeon | reverse complement strand
TGGGTAGAAAAAGCAAAATCAAAAACTTCATAATTCCCATAACTCGCTAAGATTTCTTATTTACAAATTTTTGTAAAAAACTCTGCAAGATTCGGAATTAACCTATTTTTACAAAATATATTTGAAATTAATTCTTTACTTGCATAACTAAAAGAGAAAGAAAATCAAAGTGGGGTATAATATTTTTCCAGATAGCTCATGCCTTTTGATGTTAGTACATATTTTTCTCCATATTTCTCAATGTAGTCGTTTTCTATCAGACCTTCTAGCATAAATTCAGATTGATTTCTCCATCGTAAGACTCCATTAGGGAGTAGCTTATAGTCCGCGGGGTAGAGCCTGTCTTCTATTAAATTGAAGGTTCTTTCCATTAACTCATCCAGATTTGCATTAGATAGATTTGACAAGGCTTGCAGTATGAACAATGCGTACTCGGGTTTGCTAGTTATGAGCATTCAAGCAGAGATCACCATCGTGATACATAATGATTGTCTTATGGTTTCAAGTAATCTTTGTTTAATCTCTTTATTCTTTAAGTGGCTTGACCGATTCTGGTGGAAACTGCACCCAGATATTCTCTCCTATATCAAGACCTAGCTCCCAGAATCTCCTTTTACTCATACTTATAACCATCTCGGGACCGATACTTATCTTAACTGTGACACTTGGTCCAATATTCATTGTGTCGCTTATTCTTCCCTGGAAAATGTTGTTCTGGATAGCATCAGGGGTCACCTTGCTTATTATGACGTCATCCCCGTGGATCCCTACTTTTTTCTCGCCATCCCAGTCTTTTGTGGTCCTAATAACGATGCCTTCAGTAGCAAGTTTGGTTATTTTTTGACCTGAATCAACATAGCTTACGTCGAAGATGTTCTCGTATCCTAGGAATCGTGCAGCGTACAAATCTACAGGGTTGCTATAAACCTGCTCAACGGTACCAGAGGATACGATGGTACCTCTTCGCATAATTCCAAGTTCATCAGCCAAGCCCAGAGCCTCCTGCTGATCATGAGTAACATGGATAACCGTGATATCCAGATATTTATGAATCATCCTTATCTCGTCGCGGAGGTTTACCTTACTGGTTATATCAAGGCTTGAGAGAGGCTCGTCAAGAAGAAGAAGATCAGGTTTCAATATCAATGCGCGGGCTAGAGCGGCCTTTCTTTTCTCGCCCCCGCTCAGGCTGATCGTGGGACGCTCTGAGTAATCCTTGAGGTTCATGAGATCTAGTATTCCCTCGATCTCATTCTCCCAGCTACCAGGTAGATCCCGAAGTCTAATGGTGTATTCGAGATTCTGGCGCACGCTCTGATTTAGATTTAGGTTTGGGGTCTGGGGTACATATCCTATGCTCCTCTTATTTGGAGGCAGGTCGGTTATATCTCTACCATTGAATTCTACTGAGCCGCTATCTATCCTGTGAAATCCATTTATGGTCTCAAGGAGGAGTGTCTTGCCTGAACCGGTAGGTCCTATTAGAACGTGGTACTCGCCAGGATTTACTGTTAGGTTGACGTCAACAAGCTTGAAACCGTTGAAGTCCTTCGAGACATTTCTGAGTACTAGACGCCCGCCCATATCATCACTTCTTGTATATCCTTTATTCATTGGCTTAAATGTAATGAATTTACTGGATAATTCTAGGTATAAATTAATTAGATGAATCAAGAAGGACCCTTAGATAATCTATTAAGGCTTACCGAAGGTATTACTCTGATTAAGTTGAAGAGCGTAGACCTATCCCTTCAGGAGGAAACAAGGGTAAACAGAAGAAGAGACCTCCCGAAGGTAGATTATCACTGCCACATCAGTATAACAGAATACAGCGATCCCTCTAACCCGACCGTGATATCGGTAAATCTAGATGAGTTCCGGGCCGACCTTAACGAAGCTGGTATAGACAAGGCAGTAATCCTGAGCGATAAGAGAACATCCCCTGAGGAGGTATCAGAGTTCTGCAGGCAGAGTCCTAGAGAGTTCATCGGTTTTGGGTACGTTAACCCAATTAAAAATGGGGCTTATGAGGAGGTTCTTAGACAGAGGAATGAGCTTGATCTATTTGGTCTAAAACTGTATCCTTGCAGTGATGGCTATTCCCCAGATGATACTCATGCTTTCAAGGTCTACGAGGCGGCTTCTAGTATAGGTATGCCTGTGATGTTCCACCAGGCGGGGATGCCAGATGCCTATGATTATATGAAGCACACGAACCCCGCGCAAATAGATATTGTTGCGGATTCTTTCCCCGAGCTAAAGATTGTGCTTGCGCACCTTGGTTATCCTCGGGTCGATGAGACTCTCTACGTGGCAAGGAAACACAAGAACGTCTGGTGTGACATTAGTTGGCCATATGGGGACGTAAACCACCCTAGCTTTCTATATATGCTGTGGAAAGACCTGCTCACGTCCTTGAACCTAGGCATTATAAATAAGATAATTTTTGGAACCGATTACCCGGGAGTAAGACAGAGACCATATGTTGATATGCTGATGAATATCAACCGATATGCTCCACATAATGATCTCAAGATCCCCATGGAAAAGCTCTCCGAGATGATGGATAAAAATATCCAGCCATTATTACCCTAAGCATTTCTGAATAATGTAAGGGATCTTTTCGATAAGATCCTCAGGTAGGATATGGTAACCTTTTTCTTTGTAAACCCAGTCCCCAGCAGCCCCATTTATGTACGCTGCAGCGGAGGATGCCTCCATCAAAGAGGTTCCCTGGGCAACAAAACCCCCAGTAATACCAGTAAGTACATCTCCGGTACCTCCAACGGTCATACCTGGATTACCAGTCCAGTTATACCTTGTGAGTTTTCCATCGCTAATCACATCTATCTTACCCTTGAGGAGAATAACTGCGCCAAGTTTTGCAGCGTGTCTCCCAACAATTTCTCCTCTATCCTCAAAGCTTCCTGACACCATTTCCCCCGTAAGCAGTTGAAACTCACGGCTGTGAGGGGTGAATATTGTGGGTGTACTTATACTGATCTTTACATCTGCATAGGCTTTCAATCCATCAGCATCTATAATACAGGGTAATCCGTGATTTTGTAGGATTTTGAAGAACTCAGTGGAAGCATCAACTGTATCCTTATGCCTTCCAAGTCCCGGTCCAATTGCAACAGCATCGACCTTCTCCAATAGAGGTTCCAGAACCTCAATATGTTCTTGACAAAACCTCTCTCCCTTTAGCTTTATAGTTATGAGGCTTGGGCTTGTTGACATTATTGTCTGGGTAGCTGTCTCTGGTACAGCGGTGTAAACCAGATCAACTCCCATAGAGTAGGCTCCTAGACTTGTGAGTGTTGGTGCCCCGGAGTAAGTCTCACTCCCCCCAACTACTAGCAAAGTTCCAAACATGCCTTTATGGGCCTCTGGATCTCTTCTCTTGTGGGCAGCCCAGACGTCTCCGGGCCCCGTATAAAGCTCAGCTTCTAGCGGTATTCCAATTGGGGCAACCTCAAGTTCCCCTACGTTCTCACCTTTTACTCGATATCCCTCCTTTGCCTTGTGGAAAGTTACAGTGAGATCGGCGTTGATAGCCTCCCCATGTACTTTCCCTGTATCTGCGACCATTCCAGTTGGGATGTCAATCGAAACTGTATAAGCGTCTGTTCCATTTATTGCTGAAACCATTTCCTTGTAAGGAGTCCTCAGGGAACCGTGCATGCTTGTCCCGATGAGACCATCGATAATCACATCTGACCTCAGCTCAGGTATAAACGAGGTATCGGTTATCTTGGTGATTTTTATTGAACTTTTCATCTTCTCAAGTATCTGGTAATTAATCTTACTGTTCTCATGTCGAATGTTACTCGGATCACCAAGTACCAGGACCTCCACATCATACCCAGAAGAAGCTAAATGTCTAGCAGCGACAAATCCATCACCACCATTCCCACTCAGACCAGAAACGATGATTACCTTAGAATCGGGGTCAAATTTCTTCATAACCTGATCGGCGACAGATTTCCCCGCGCACTCCATTAATTCCTGGAGCGCTAGACCGAGGGCCACACTGTTTCTCTCAACAGTAATCATCTCCTTAACAGATAGATATTCACCAAGAAGAGTCATAGATGTTCTTCTAATACTTTGAGGATGCTTTCTTAAAGCTTAGCTTGACCTTAATTTGTTATTACTCTATTACTGTAATTTCTGTTATTGAATTAATTAAGAAATCAGCATCAGAATCCCTAACTTCATCTCCGATGCCAATAACTGCTTGAACGTTCGCCCTGAGCCCTGCCAAGATATCAGTGTATTGATCCCCAAAGTAGACTGCCTGGCTGGGAGAGATATTTACTAGCCTGCACGCCTCGAGGACCATGTCTGGGCTTGGTTTGGAGTCCTGAACCAGGTCGGCCCCCACCACTACATCGAACATGTTCAGCAGCTCTAGTTCTTTTAGAAGTTCTCTACTGATACTACTCTGACCATTCGTTGCGGCACCCAACACAAACTCTCTTTCTTTCATAGACTCTATTAGGGCCTTTACTCCATCAAAAAGAGAAGGCTTATAGTTATTTTTCTGGAGCTCATCTGCTTCTTCATATATTAAACCCATTTTCTCCTTAGCTTTAGAGTAGGGTATACCTTGCCGGTATAATGATGCAGCGCCTATGGCGACGTCTTCATTTCTCGGCGCCTTGGATATGGGGCCTTTCATATCTACTTTCAATGTCTTGGGATCTAGACCCAGGTAATTTGCCCATTTTAAAGCTGCATCTTTTCCTTCATATTTTTCAACGAGTTTAAACCTGATGTTTCCTAGGCTATTATATCTGTCTACATCATCAACTAGAGTTCCATCTATGTCAAATAGTAATAATCTAGCCTCAATTACAGAGTTATTTACTTTTATTGCCGGCATATTCCTCTAAAATTGTTCATTATCTGATAACTTTTAAATCTGCACAATCAATTCAATACTCGGTGCATTACTTTTGGCGACAGCGTTCGTACTGATTAACGCGGAGATCGGGGCAGAGAGCGAGGTACTGAAAGGACTAAAGGATATCAAGGAAGTCAAGGAAGCTCATATGGTATATGGTGTCTATGACATCATCGCCCGTATCGAGACGGACACCATGCAGGAGCTCAAAGACATAATAAGCTGGAAAATCCGGCGTCTGGACAAGGTCCGTAGCACTCTGACCATGATCGTCGTCTAACCCCACCTATTTATTTGACAACGTTTTTCACACACGGCAATTAATTTATAGAGAAATCTTTGATTGTTCACATAGGCTTTGACGACACTGACAGCCCCGAAGGAGGGTGTACAACGTATCTAGCAGCTATCCTCGCGGAGAAGCTAGTTTATCTAGGTGCAAATTTTACAGATTATCCAAACCTTATCAGACTAAACCCCAATACGCCCTGGAAGACAAGAGGAAACGCTGCTGTCTGCCTAAGGTTCGAAATTGATGACAAGTTAATCCCTCCAGTCAAGGATATAGTATTAAACCTCATAGACAGTCACGGGGAATTCTGGTGCGGAAACACAAACCCCGGGGTTGTTTTTAACACTGGCAAAGTACACGAAAATATAAAGAAATTCTCAGATAAAGCAGTTAAACAAATCGTTACACTAGAGGAAGCAGAGAAGCTAATAAACCTACACGGATTACATGCGATTGGTTGGAAAAATCGAAGAGGTATAATCGGTGGACTCTCATCCATTGGATCCACGTTAGATGGCGATCACACTTACGAACTGATCACCTACAGGATACCCGAAAATCGAGGAACTGCCAGAAAACTGGACCCTGGCTCTATTCGGCAGATGGATAAAATTCTTTATGAATCGACTTTTAACAATCTTACCGAGGATGGTTCTCCAATTATTGCACCTCACGGACCCGATCCAGTTCTCTATGGGGTTCGTGGAGAATCTGCGGCAGCAGTTCATCAAGCATATTGTATGATAAAAGAACTTGAACCCGTTGAAAGATGGTTAATTTACAGGAGCAACCAAGGCACTGACGCCCACTTTATGAACCCAATATTCATCAACCAGTTGAAACCCCATAATCCTGCTATAATCAAAGGTATTGTTTATGATGCCCCTAAGACAATAAGAGGAGGTCACGTGATCTTCAAGGTAAGGGACTCAACCGGCATTATTGAATGCGCTGCATATGAACCCACTGGGGATCTAAGACATATAGTATGGAAATTCATACCTGGTGATCAAGTTACGGTCTATGGAGGGGTACGTCCAATAGAAAATCGATTAACACTTAATGTAGAAAAAATTGACGTAACGTCACTAACTGATAAAGTCGAATATGTTAACCCTACCTGTCCTGAATGTGGTGGAAGTACTGAGTCCATGGGTAGAGAACAGGGGTATCGCTGCAAGAAGTGTGGATACAGGGATAAAAACTTGACAAAAGTTACAGTAATAAAGCGTAGAGAGATAGAGGAGGGTACATATCTTCCTGACAGGGACGCCCAGAGGCACCTCACGAAACCTCTCAAGAGATACGGGAAAGAAAATCATGGAGCCCCCCAGATGTTATTTGAACCTTGGATAGGTACTAGTGGAGAACATTAAAAACTCATTAAAATATCATTAAACTATGAAAAGGAATCTACCTCAAGGTAAGGTTAGTCAAGGTGGTCCTCCGAGCCCAGTGGTTTTAGCTACATGTGTCGACTCGAAAGGAAATAGCAACATAATAACACTCGGTATGTTCATGTCAATAAGCATTAACCCCTATCAGATCTGTATCGGAGTAGCTCCTGAAAGGTATAGCCATGACTTAATACTTGAACAGGGAGAGTTCGCTATTAACGTACCTGGATTCAGAATAAAGGAAGAGATGCACAAATGTGGCATTATCAGCGGAAAAGATCATAACAAGTGGGAAGAGACTGGACTGACCCCAATACCTGCTAAAAAAATCAGACCACCCCTGATAAAGGAATGTTACGGACACCTTGAATGCAAGGTTACCCAGTATATAACCTGTGGAGACCATACGCTCATAGTCGGAGAAGTAGTGGCTGCCAGCGCGGACGAGAACGTCTTAAAGGGAGATAACCAAGTTTTAACCGTCTCAAAACCAATCGTCCAAAAGAACTGGGATTATCACACAGTAACCAAGGGATAATAAAGACACTGATTCCAAACCTAGCTTTCCACTTAATATTTGATTTGAAAAATAAGCTTTTCAGCTATTATTTTACCTTGATTTTTTATCAATTAAAAACCACATTTTTGTATTATAGCAGCAATTTTTTGTGACGTTTCAAGACTTAACTGGTTGATTTCCTAAGTTCATTTTGTTACATTCCACCTTTCCAGCTTCCCCTTTCCAATGGGAATTTTACTAATTATCCCGCAATTTTATTCTAAACAGCTCGTTCCAATGATAGGTCTGAATGGTAACATATCTTTTATTGAAAGATATTGTCTAAAACCTAAATCTAAGTATTGGATAATATTTTATCTTCCAATTCTCTTCTTTGACATTATTATCCCTTTACATCTGTCAGCATATTCACAGTATTCTAGACAGGAAGGTGTGTTCTCTATATCTTCTTTCGTAGAACCGCAATCCAAACACACACCTTTTTCCTCGTCGCTCCATATCTCGACCCTTCCGCCGCATTCCTCGCATTTCTCGTACTCAACGCGGGGTCTGATATAATCATCTATCCCAGGGCAGTAATTCTCTGAAGGTCTTTTTATGAAACTCATAATAGCCTCATGAAAATAATGGAGTTGGACCTCTTAAAGAATACGCAGAATTATAAATCCCACCAATCAGCGATATTGGCCTTGTCGATTAACTTTGTAGATATAGTTTCTTCTTTCGTGCTCATCACAGGATTTACCCCTGGTCCATGCCCAGCGTAATCGCTGGCTCCGTGGACTATTACTCCGATAGTTATGGCTCCCTTGTAGTATCCTCTACCGTTGATGCAAAGTTGATCTCTTAATGCTACGATGTCGCCTAGTCTAAGGGTTTCCAGTCCATATTTCTCTACGGCCTTTGGGTCTGTTGTCTGTATATCATAGTCGACTGGTTCGGTCATTGTGCTGAAGCCTATGCCGGAACCCATTAAGAAGGAAGGTATCTCCTTGACCACAGGAACCGTTAACGTCTTCTCATTTTCCTCTATTCCGAGGCTATCAAGTAATCTTGGGCTGCATTTGTTGAGCTTTATGTCAGGGTATTCAATTAGCTTTAATCCCGCTCCAATTGCTTTGACTTGTACCTTATCTCCAATCGAAAGCTCCTCTAATGTCTCCTCAGGAAACCATACTAGGTCGTCTGATCCCGCGTGTCTTCCCGTGAATACGCCTTTATCTCCTTTTGCCTCACCTGAGACAAGCTTAGCCTCGTTACCAATGCAAGCTAACAATGCCAAAGCACACTCGCTTGGGTTATCCCTCTCCTTTCCTCTTATGGTAACTCCGGGCTCGACGTGGTCTCCGCTGGCCCAGCCAAAGCATGGATCCCCAACTTTCAGATTATACTTTATTCCTCCCATCCCAAGTGCTAATTTAGGGCGGGCATCCCATTGAGCCCTGTAGGTCGAACTTGATGGGGATACAATCTCTCCCTGAACTGCGATCTCCAGTAATTTTTCCCTGTTGTCTCTTATCATTTTACTTACCTCCCAATTTGAGGTATTTGGAGATGTTAGCGTCTGATGCAATCTCAGGCTGGATTTCTCCATTCTTACAGGTCATTAGGACTGTTACACCGAGTCCTTGTCCCATCCTGCTGCTAGATCCACAAGATACAACACCGATTGTACAAGCACCCTCATAATAACCCCTACCCCAAGCGCTAAGAATATCCTTTAAGCAAACTACATCCCCTAGCTTCAGATCATCCAAGTTCTCAACCGCATCAGGACTCTGAGTCATCACATCCCAGTTGCTTGATTCAACAGGGGAGCCTCCGCTGCCCTGTCCTACATATTCTGGTGGAATTATGGCTGTTACTTTGACTGCGATTTTTCTCTCCTTCTCACTTAGATCCATCTCCTCCAACAGTTGCGGTGAGATTCCAACGACTCTTATATCTGGATAATCCAAGAATTGTAACCCCACTCCTTTGCTTCTTACCTGAATCTTTTCCCCTATTGCTAATTTGTCCTTTGTTTCATCATCGAAGTGTATTATAACATGATGAGTCCTGCCTGGATGGTACCCAACTTTTCCTACTACTACGCCTTCTTCTCCCTTTGCCTCTCCTTCCATGATCTTAGCAGGGTTACCTATGCATGTAAAGTTCCTGAAGCTGCCCTTCTCACCGTCGCTGCCAATACCATCAACACTAACCCCTGGTTCTACTTTCTCCCCCCAGGCCCAGCCAAAGCATGGGTCACCGGGTCTTAGGTTGTAAACTATTCCTCCTCTGCCAAGGCCCATCACGGGTTCCCCTGTCCAGGATGTCATATACATGTTCTCTACAGTTGTGTGGGTGATCTTGCCTATCACGCCGATCTCAAGTAATTTATCCTTGTTTGTTCTGATCATTATTATCCTAATGTAGGGTCAGATCACGTATTTGAATCCAGCTACATCCCCGTACTTTCCCTGATGTTTAAATAGACGCGTATGTTTCCTTAACAAGTTAAGGGCTGACTACGATGTCGAGAGGAAGACAATATGACGGGGCTATAACCATTTTCTCGCCGGAAGGGCGTATATACCAAGTTGAATATGCTCTGGAATTAGTTAAACGGGGAAGCCCCATTGTGGGAGTGAGGAGCCCGGAGGGTGTGGTATTAGCTGCCATGGAGCCCCAGTTGAGCAAGCTCGCTGCACCTAGAGGCAGTAAGAAGATATTCAGAATTGACGAGCATGTTGGTGTAGCCATCTCAGGACTGAGTCCTGATGCTAGAGTTCTTATACGAAGGGCAAGGATCGCGGCTCAGAGCAATAGGATGACCTACGCTGAGCCAATCGACATTGAGGAGCTAACTAGTAGCGTCGGTGATTTGTTGCAAACATACACCCAGAACGCTGGGGTTAGGCCTTTTGGTGTTAGTCTCATATTTGGTGGAGTCGACAAATACAGGGTCAGTCTAATATCCACAGATCCAAGTGGAAGTTATAGAGGCTACAAGGCGACATCCGTCGGAAGAAACAGTGATACCGCAAAAGAGGTATTGCAAAAACAGTATAGGGAGGAAATAAGTCTCGACGAGTCTATTGCTCTATCAGTTGAAGCCCTCAGGACGGCAGCTCAACAGGAAATGTCCGTCGAGAACTTGAACATCGCCGTTATTCCGAAAGAGACAAGGATTTTCCGTGTACTTTCGGATGAAGAGGTAAGAAAGTACCTATAGCGGCAAATTTATACAATACCTTTAGTCTTTCATGGTGAATATAGAATGAGTCAAGGACCTAGAGAAAAGAAAGTAGGAGCAATTGAGATTCCCGATCCAAACAGCAAAGAGGTTATGGGCGCACTAAAGAGCATGAAAGCAATAACACCCACAGCCGTAGCAGCACAGTTTAACCTGAAGGTAAGTGCAGCTAAGAAAATGCTAGAAGAATTAGAGAGCCAAAACAAGATAAAACTGGAGGCTAGCAGCTCAAACCTGAAGGTCTACAGTCTTGTTTCAAGCTAGATTTTTTCAATAATTATTCGCGTACCACTTCTAACCCTTTCGAAAACCTCAAGACTATCTGTTATTTCCCCGATTCTATTCACGGGGCCATAGGGGTTAAAGTTCTTGGGATAAATGCACAAGGCGTCTCCCCGGGGCCAATAAGCTATAGTCCCAGCTTCTACCTTATTGACCGGTTTCTCGGTTCCTCTCTTTATCCCAAGTATCACGCTCACAAATCCCATACTTGGGGATACTCTGCTGTTTATTGGTAGTTTCTTTAGAATAGTCTCAACTGTTAGAGGAGCGGTCAGCCGATCTAGTACACCTTCAGCCTCACCCTTATTCAATAATGTTATCTTGATTGGTATCTTACTCAAACTATCACTCATTCACTAGTTCCTCCGCGTATCTCATGATCCTCTCTGCGACATCCAAACCTGTGGCTTCCTTTAACCCTTGCCAGCCCGGAGAGGCATTGACCTCTAGTATAACTGGACCCTCTGGTCCCTCGATTATATCAACACCGCAATAGTCGAGTTCCATTGCCTCTGTAGCCTTTAATCCAAGATCTAGGATTTCATTACTCATATCTTCCTGGACCATCTTACCGCCCTGAGCTACATTGCTTTTCCAGCCACCCTCAGGTAAATACTTGTATACTGAACTTACAACTTCACCGCCAATAACGAATACTCTAATGTCGCGTCCTGGATTCTCAATATATTTCTGTATAATGAAGGGATGCTGCATCCTGTCCAGCATCTTGTATGCATTATATGCAAGATCAGTGTCTGTGAATCTCATACTTCCTTTTCCCATGCTGCTCAGTATGGGTTTGTAAATTACATTCCCTCCCAAAAGATCGGTATGCTCGTAGGCCCTTGCCAGACTCTCAGTTGTGACAGTCTCAGCTACCGGTAAATCGTGTTTGAGTAAAGTATACTGAGTTGCGTATTTGTCTCTTGATCTCCTAAAGGGATAGCAGGGATTCATGACCCGGATACCGGCTACTTCTAGGTGTTCTAAGAGACTGATTCTACGGGTAAGTTGCTCACATGACCCGGGGCCAAAGCTACGAAGCATACATAAATCAGCATCACTAACCTCATCCGAACCAATCCAGAACCTCGACCCCTCAGGACTGACCTTGCTAGTCAAATCGCTGGTAGGACCATCGTAAACCACATGACCGAGTTCCTTGGCCTTTTCTACCAATTCCAAGCTATTACTCGTAGGCTTCGAACCGTAAACAACTAGTATCTTCATGGAATTCTGTTAAACACATCAATTTCATTATTATAAGCTTAGCTAAAATTTGAATAAAAAAACTTTGAACTAAGTTTTCCGATACTGTTTAAATCAGGGATCCTATAGGTAACTCCGTGGTCTCACTTCAAGAGTCATTAATAGCAGGAATACTACAGGGAGTATTAGAGTGGCTTCCTATATCCAGTGAGGGCAACCTGGTCATTTTATTGAGTGGGTTATTAGGATTGGAACATTCTGAAGTATTGAGTTTTGTAATATTTCTTCACCTAGGAACAGGGATCGCGGCTCTTATCTATTTCCGAGAAGAGGTGATCTCAATTCTAAGCATGCGCACTGAACAGGATAAGATAATACTATTCAAGCTAGTGCTAATTACCCTTTTAACTGGATTAATTGGGTTCCCCATTTTTATTTTCCTAAGTTTATCGCCTTTAGTAGGAGAAGTATTGCTGGGGTTAACTGGATTAGCTCTAATTTTCACGGGTCTAATTCAGAAGAATTCAGAAAATAAGGGACTAAGGCGTATCCAAGAATTGAGTTGGTATGAAGCTGTGGGACTTGGGATAGTTCAAGGTCTCTCTATTATTCCAGGGTTATCCCGTTCGGGAGTCACCACTTCCTTATTACTATTCAGGAACTATGAGGGTGAGGATACTTTCCGATTTTCTTTTCTTATGAGTATCCCTGCGAGTTTCGCCGCAGGTCTTGGAATGATGGTGATACGAGATTTTTCTGTCTCAACTGAGGCCTTTCTCAGCTTAATATCGTCCGCTATAGTTGGATACATCTCCATTGGTGTATTAATTAAAATCGCCGAGAGAATTAGATTTTGGAAAATCTGTATAATGCTCGGTATTATAGCAATAATTGCATTTTTACCGACATTTTTACATCTTTTGTGAACGAAATCAAGACTTTCAAGAAAATTTTCTCTAAAAAAGTAAGGTGCCCAAGTGTTCTTGCTTGGAGTTGAAGTTTCCAGCGCCAAAGCCCTGGTCTTTCCGACCCATCTCCTCGCTCTGCGGCGTTCCGAACTTCAGTCGTTGTGTTTGGATTCCGCTTCCACTTGGGCAGACTATACTAGTATACAGATGCTTATAGTGTTTTTGTTGTTTGCTAGACTCAATATGTAGTGCATATATACTTAATATGAATCAATAATTGTATCAAATATATTAAAAATGTCTCCAAAACATCGGACATCATATTGATTAAGGTTACGTTACAACAAATACTTAACAATATGTTGTAAAATTAACAGATAAATGCAAAAAAATATGAGATTAATTATGGGGGGCTGTTTCCTTAGAGATCTCCTCTTCTTCTGCCCTGCGCTCAATATGGATTGTTGCTCTTGTTGCGATTGCTGCTATAGCTCCTAATGCAGCCAGATATGGTGCTAATATTGCTCCTATTGCTACAGCCGTTACGGGGATCTCCAGCATGGTCTGACCTTTATCATTCTTGATAATCATTCGTCTTACATTTCCTTCTTTTATTATCTTCTTGACACGGCTAACCAGATCATCAGCAGCTACATTAACCTCCTCCCATCTTGTTCCATCTACGGGAGTCCCACATTGAGGGCAATATCTTGCATCTTTTTCAAGTTCCTTTCCGCATTTCCTACAATACATTTTCTTAACGCATTCTCCTCTTTTATTACGTCTATTTATTGATGAAGTTTGAAAGTATTTAAAGGTAAAACACAATGCAAATTATGCCTATTTTGGCTTATTTATCTTAAGAAAAAATTTTTGATAAAATGCAAGGAAACTTGTCTAAATGCGGCTACCGGGATTCGAACCCGGGTCATCAGCTTGGGGGGCTGAGATCTTGCCACTGGACCATAGCCGCTCTGTGATCCTATTCTTTCGATTATGGACACTCTAATAAGGATTATCTCGTATTTTCCATAGTTTTATTCTATATGTTATATAAATACAGCAAAACGAAAAACAGTTATATATTGTCTTGATGTAAATGAGTTAACGCTTAGAAGCGTTGGGCCTGTAGCTCAGCAAGGCAGAGCATCGGCCTTTTAAGACCAAGGTGGTCAAAGAGAGCCGTTGGCCAGGGGTTCGAATCCCCTCAGGCCCGCCAAATCTAATTAAGGAAAGGGGAAAAATGGCTGAAACAAGGGTTCGGGAACTAAAGTATCGTATGATGATAACTGACTTGCTTAAAGTTGCAAGCGAAACTCATACCTATCAAGAGCTCTCAGAAGTTCTCGGATTGAGTCCACCAATTTTAAGCAGATATATGCGTGGCCATGTTCTTCCCAGCTATTCGAGAGCTCAGGGTTTATACAAAAAGTTAACAGAGCTAACAAACATCAAAGAATCCCTAAAGAAGCGTATTATGTTCGATGAGGAAGGATATTTTGATAATACACCCCTTACTAGTGAGATCACTTGGCTCAAGATAATGAGCAATTATGCCATGGAAAAGTTTGCTGGCCGTAGGGTTACGAAGGTACTTACAGCGGCGGTCGACGGCGTACCCACTGCCACCTTGGTCTCAAATCTTCTTGATATTGATCTGATTATAGCCAAGGATAACAAGGAAGTTGGTATACAGGAATTCATAGAAGAAACTTATATCCCAAAAGGTAGCGCCATTAGAAAAAGTCTTTTTGTACCCAAGAGCGCCATTCGCAAGAAGGATAGCATCCTCATCATCGACGACGTGGTAAGGACGGGGGAGACTGTACAGGCTCTGGTGGATATGGTCCGGAATCAGAGAGCCGATATCGCGGGAATATATGTTCTCGTGACTGTTGGTGAGGACTGGAAGGAGTATCTAGATAACATAATAAGCAAATATTCCTTCGAGGTGCTCATTCAGATTTGATATTTTTTAACAATCTTTTTATCAATCAATACTGGCTATAGAAGGCGAAGCCATGTTTAACCTCATCACTTTGAAGGACACGATAAGAATTCACCCCGTTAATTTCGGTGAACCCCTAAAAGACGCAGCCTACATGGAGCTAAGAAACAAGTATGAAGGACTTGTAGACGAGGAACTTGGCTACATAATTAGCGTAATTGATCTTTCTGTAAATCCCAATGGTAGGATTATTCCAGGAGATGGAGGAACACATCACAGTGTTACCTTTGACATACTAACATTCTACCCCCAACTACAAGAGGTTATAGAAGGAGAGGTAGTGGAGGTAGCCGATTTCGGCACATTCTTAAGAATTGGTCCAGTAGACGCCCTCCTTCACGTAAGCCAATTAATGGACGACTTCATAAGTTATGATGAGAGGCAGGGTGTCCTATTAGGAAGAGAAAGCGGGAGAACAATCAGCCGAGGAGATATATTCAGGGTTAGGATCGTCGCCGTAAGCTTCCCAAGGGGACGAAGTAGTGGTAAGATCGGTGTAACAGCGCGTCAGCCAATGTTAGGGATGTTAGAATGGATTAAACAAGAACAAGCTGACGAAAAAGAAGAGGAGGAGAGCGAGTAATGCCAAAAGCATGCAGGACATGTAGACATATTACCAATGAAAATATCTGCCCAATCTGTAAGGGAACTGAATTCAGTGAGGACTATACGGGAGTACTAATAGTATTGGATCCCGATAATAGCATTCTCGCAGAGAAACTTGAGGTTGAAGAAGCCGGGAAGTACGCCCTGAAGGTAAGATGATAGGCGGCGCAAAATCTGAGAGAATTTACTGATCTTATTTTACCTGTTGAATTAAGAAGTACATTAAAAGATCCTCTGGGTAGGCTTCTGAGAGGGGAGGTTGAGGAGAATATAGGCAAACTAGAGTGCATTTTATCTAATAAAGAGCCACCAATGTTTGCAACTGTAGGGGATTATGTTACACAGCATATTATAGAAGCCGATATACACCCTGACATTGCTGTCATAGATCATCGTATTATGAGAGAAGATGTTGAACCTCTAGAATTTCAGAGAGAGAAAATTTTCGTAAAAAATCCTCCGGGAAGTATAACTATCGAGGCTCAGGAAATGCTTCACAAGGCTATAACATTTAATAGGAAGCTGGGGGTTGTTGTTGAAGGTGAAGAGGACCTATTGGTCCTACCTCTCATGGCTATGATGCCAACAGGCTCCGTGATTGTCTACGGACAACCCCGTGAAGGAATGGTCGTAGTGACCTTGACAGAGGAGCGGAGAAGGTGGGCCAAGAACTTCATGACCATGATGGAGGAAAAAGCAAACTGAAAGTAGAACTAACATCAACCCACAGCAACCCGCTGCTGGGCAGAAAAGAAGTACAGTTCAGGGTAGTTGAAAGTAAGATTACTCCAAGCAGGAGCCAGATAAGAATTCAGGTAGCAACAGCTCTACAGGCTCAGTTAAACCAGGTCTATGTCAGGGAGATAATGACAAAATCTGGAACTAGGCAAACAACGGGGCTAGTGCATGTTTACGATGACCCAGCCGAAGCAAAAAAAATAGAGCCAGAATTTGTATTAAAAAGAAACAAGGCCGAAGAACCTGAAGAAAAAGAAGAGGGAGAATAAATGTCAGACATAGTATCAAAACATTATGAGATTAAGGAAGGAAAGCTTGAGAGAAAACGTCCATTCTGCAATAGATGTGGAAGGGGGTACTTCATGGCAGACCACGGTGATAGATACACCTGTGGAAACTGTGGCTACACTATCTTCAAGAAAGAAGAGGAAGAATAACCACTTTTAAACTCATAATTTATGAAACCTTAAATTTCGGTTGTATTGTATCAGTTGTCGAAGAGCCTGTGGCCAAGTAAGGATAAGGCACCGGACTTCTAATCCGGAGAGCGAGGGTTCAAATCCCCCCAGGCTCGCCTAAAATTTTATACCATAGTAAAATATTATTTTTTAAAAATGTTTGATTTTTCCTAAAAGATTGAATCAAATATATTTTAATCTATCTGAATGACTGGTTCAGAGGCATAAAGCTGGCGGCATAAAGATTGGAGGATCACGAAATCGGAATTATTAACAAGCTTCAAAGAGAGTGTAGTGCAGAAAATAGCCACTAAACCATAACATGTGGGAGGAAAAAAATTCTCAGATAAAAGCTCCTCCTTTTGAGTTTCTTTAGGGTATAAGACTTGGATTGTCTAGCAAGTGAAGGGAGTGAAGGCAGTGAAGGCAACTTATAGGCCCCTATTGACTTCATCGTTTGAGAAATCAATATCTCGGATCGAAAAGTCCATTAGATTAAGATCAAAGATCCGAGTCAGATGGGTACATTATGACCAAGACATGGAGAGTTTCCTGCGTACTTTTTATTGCCAAAATTTTTCCTAGAATAGATATCCATTATTTCTCGAATTGAGAAATTAGAAATTAATTACAGATGGACAAAATAAAGGATCTATACAACAATTATTCCAGATTCTCTATTTTCTCTATTACCTTGTCTAACGAGCTTGGACTCTCATAAAAGTCTTCCCAGGGGTCGTCTTTCTGCCCCAGTCTCTGGAATATGTTCTCGATTGTGTAGCTCCTAGAGTAAATATCTGAGTCGTGGAGCTCGTCCCAGTCCAAAGGGGTTGCCACTGAACATTCTTCTCTCGCCCTCAACGAATACGGTACCACCGAGGTCTGACCATAGGCGTTTCTAGCAACGTCAAGGAATAACCTTCCCTGCCTCTTGTTTTTACGTATTTCTGTAGTGTATTTTTTGGGGTTATCAGCTGCTAGCTGGGACGCGATCTTCTCCGCAAAGTCCCTCACTCCATCGAACTCATGCTCTCTATCAAGGCTAGCTGCCACGTGTAATCCGTCAGATCCAGTGGTCATCACATACGGCTTCAGTTTAATCTCCTCCATCATATCCTTGAGATCGAAGGCCGCATCCCGGACAGGCTCAAAGTCATCACCGGGAGGGTCCAGATCAAACACTAGCTTATCCGGGTGGTGAAGTTTATCTCTGCGGCAGAGCCATATATGAAACTCGATTGTTCCGAGATTAGCCAGATAGACAAGGGTAGCCTTATTACTGCAGAGTAGCTGCTGCTGTGAACCGTTTTCCTTCTTCTCTATCTCCACTGTTTCAACATAATCAGGGATATCATCGGGGGTCTCCTTCTGGTAGAAATCTTCCCCTTTAACCCCATCTGGGTACCGGTGTAGGGTAAGTGGGCGCTCAGCGATATGAGGCTCCATAGTACTGAAAATTTTCATGTAATAGTCTATCATGTCCCCCTTAGTTACCCCAACTTTTTCATAAAAGATCTTATCGAGGCTTGAAACTTTTACCTCATACTCATCTACTTCCATTATGATCTCTCTCTCTCGGGGTCTCCTTCACAACTTTTTCTGGATCCTTATCCCTTCTTAGGCCAAGGAAAGCTGGGTGCCTAAGTTTACCTTCATCTGTCCATTCCGTGAACTTGACCTCGCAGACTAGCTCCGGTTTGACCCAGTGAACATCCGAGTCACCCACTGAGTCATCATATGGAGATACATCCCAGTCCAGGTTTTCGAGTTTGTTTCCTATGTCCTTCAGATCTTCATCAGAGAAACCAGTACCAACTTTTCCAGCGTACCTGAGTTTCTCGTCTTCGTAGTACCCCAGTAGCAGTGTACCAAAGTGTTTCCTCTCGCCCTCCACGTATCGTTGGTGTGATCATGGGACCCCAGCAGCCTGGTGCTGTGGTGAAGGTTATTCTTCCTCCATCCTTTACCGGTCCAAGCATCGTTAAACTTGGTCCTATGATCCCGTTAGTATGTTTATTATTCTCTATATGCTCTTTAGAGATATCTAAAAATATGTACAACCATGTATATACATTAGGCCCAATGAGAAAAGCAAATATCATATTACCAAAAAATAGTTAACAGAAGAACATCAGAATAAAAAATTGAGGAATGAGAGGTTCGCCTAGGAATCACCCGTGGCTCAACCTTGTTATCCACTATCATCAACACCTACAAAGGGAAGTAATCTTTATACTAAAGCCTCCTGGCCAAAAAACCCTAAAGATCTGTATCGTCGGAATAAAAGAAGAATCTATCATCCCTGCTATAACACTCATGAAACAAGTAGAAAGTTACCTCCTAGCCCAGGGTAGTTTCGCCTTACATCTACCAAGTAACCCCTAGAATTAATGAAATAGTCCTTTGCCATCCTCAGAAATACGTTTCAAACATCCGATTTCTACATACCTACAGGTTAACACCACCATTTAATGGAATTCTCTATAGTGTATTCAAATGTGGTTAAGGTACAAATGAATTAGCCACAGAAAATATAGTAAGAATGATTATATTTCCAAGTCAGATGCGGTAGCAGGATCTGGGCATGTTCTCATTCCTTGTATTAGCTGGGCCAACTTAACTGTTTTAATAGAGATTCAAGTCAAGAAAACCATCATATAGTGCACGAGACACATTTGAAGATAGTCCATCCAAGCTCTTAGCAGGCGAGAGACACCCCGAAGAATACGGCCGGGAAAATCCATACCATATTAGTTCCCAGTTTAAGATGACTTCTATAATAATGGTTGAAATTTCGTAGGTTATTAATACAGGGAATTATTCTCGTTAAATGTTATGAAGAAGGAAATGAGGATCCTGATTGCTTATGATGGCTCGGAGCCATCCAAGCACGCTCTTGTTCAGGGAATTAGTCTAGCGGATCTAACCAGCTCGGAGGTAACGATACTGTCCGTTGTGCCCAGGGTCATGATACCTATCTACTCAGATGTCGGAGCCGCCGGGTCGATGTACACGGGGCGTGAGATGGCTGAGATCCAGGAGGATATGAGGGAGTTCTACTCTGATAGTTTAAAGAAGGTATCTAAGGAGTTAAAGGAGGAATACCCTGATGTAGAGCTGGATACGGAGCTGCTGGAGGGCAGGCCGAGTCAGATTATTATCGAATTGGCTGAGAATGATGGTTATGATCTGATAGTAATTGGTAGCAGGGGTCTCGGTGGGATCACCGGATGGATCCTGGGGAGCACCAGCAGGAGGGTCGTAGAATCCTGTACAAAGCCCGTATTAGTGATTAAATAAAATTTTAGATTTTGTAAGCCAGATTTTATTCGTCTCCTCAACCTTAAAAACCTTTAATAGGAATATTAACACAGATTCATTTACGTTTTTTAAATGCCCTATTTTCTTATAACTCAATAAAATGAAGATACCCGAATGTTCTTGCGTGGAGATGCAGTAATCATCTGCGCCAAAGCCCAGATGCACTTAAAAACCCATCTCAGTGCTCAGCGTCCCGGTTCAGCAGCAATTGTAACAATTTCCAATCAGTAAAACCAGGCTTTCATTTAAATATATTCCAATTAAACTACTTTTGATTTTCTGGTTTTTCCAGTATGGAATAATTTCGTTTTGGCTGGAAAAGCTCGATAAACCTATCCCAACTGTAGTTGCCTATGCCAAGGAATAGACGAGGGTTTTCGATTGTTATCTTGATAAATTCTATTGCCAATAGAAATGATAAAACCACCATTAGGGATAGAAACAGGGAATCTAGTATCAATACACTTTACCTTGAATAAGTAATCGAATCAACTAATAATAAACTACTGCTAATCCTATGAGTATTAAGACAAAAAATAAAGTAGGAGGATATGTATGGACACCGATATCAACTCATAGAACATTTGATACCAACTTTAGATCACTCTTTGCAATCAGAATATAAAATAGAAAACATTGAAAGGAAACCCAAAAAAATCCAAAAGCTACATAAGTTGTTGTTGTAGCTAACCTAATCGTTGTTTATTCATAAATTGGTCCTAAGTATAAAGTTGGGAAAGCCCCCCCCTCTAAGTTGCCTTCACTGCCTTCACTAAATGTACAATCTTGATTACTAATTAGCTAGTTGTGATATTTTGACAGCCCATAATACCTCAGTCTGTTACCAGGCTTTTCTTGGAGACTACCAAGATTTTTGATGGATTTCATCTTTTCTTCATCTCTTGAGATATCAAGTTTTTAATCTAATATCTCATTTTATTCTTTGAGATGAAATTAATAATATTATTAAAGATAATTAGAAAATCTGTTTTTCTATATCAACTGTAGCAGAGACTGTGTCGAGGAGGATGTGAAAACAAATACAGCTACAGTAGCTGCATCAACTACAGCAATATGTGTAGAATGAGGCTACCTATTCACATGGCAAAAAGTGTAGATATAAAAAATGACTAACTGACTAGAGAACTGGGGAAAAAAGGCAGACCGCTCACATTACACAGTATTACCTGTTCTATAGCGCCATTCCTTTTCTCAGGACTGAAAGTAGAATTATCGGGATCACCGAATTTTTTAGTAAAAATTTTATCGGGTATTCGGATAATACATTTTGGTTTATATGATTCACAGGTTTACCCCGGAAATTTACTACAATACTTATGGTAGAAACGATCCCGCTCTCCTTGTCAAGCCAGGAGATACAATTATCACAACAACAGTAGATGCAGGTGGAAATGATGAGAAGAATGACCCGATACCGGAAGAAATGAGGCAGAAAATCCCCGGAACAACACTTAATAGATCTAACCCACTAACAGGCCCTTTCTATATTGATGGCTCAGAGGAGGGGGACACACTCGTAGTTGAGATCTCAAAGATTAAACTAAACAGACCCTCGGCATATTCTTCAATACTCCCAGGTTTTGGATCCCTCACTGAAGAAGCACCGGGACGAAGCCTACTACTGAATGAACCTATGACTAGAAAAAAGTATGAATGGGAGCTAGATTTACTAAAAAATCAAGGGCGCCTAGAATTACCAAACAGTAGAATAGGTGAATTAACTATACCCCTGCACCCATTTATCGGATCAATAGGGATAGCGCCAAGATATGGAAGAGTCGAGATGTCTCTAACCCCCGGCGAATACGGTGGAAACCTAGACTGCGTTGAAACAAAAGAGGATACAACAATACACCTACCAGTATTCGCAGAAGGTAGTTACCTTGTTCTAGGCGACATACATGCGGCCCAAGGAGACGGTGAACTGTGTGGTGTAGCTCTAGAGACAACTGCAGAGGTCCATCTAAAAGTCGATTTAATAAAAGATAAGCAGATAGAATGGCCTCGATTGATAGATAAGGACTGGATAATGGTCGCAGGTAGCGGGCGCCCACTTATGGAGGCGTACAAAATTGCCCACGTAGAACTGGTCAAATGGCTCTGTGATGAGTACGGATTCGATAAGCTGGATGCAATTCAGGTTCTATCTCAGCTTGGTAGATGTAGAGTAGGGAATGTTGTGGATCCGAATTATACAGTTGTAGCCAAATATCCAAAGAAGTTTCTTTAATTCTATTACATTCTATTTGTAAAATATTCTTTTCAAAAAGATTAACAAGGGTCCAAATCGACATATTGTTGGATTGATTTTAAGAAATTTCGATCGCAGAAAAATATGGATGCTCTTCTTACTTATTTACGTTTTAACACTTGGAATAGTCTGGAAACAAGATAATGACAGTTTAAGAAAAGATACAGTTAGAATAGGGGTAATTAGTCCCTCGGAGGAACTCGCTCCAAAATATCAATTTATCGCTAACCTAGCTCAAAACGAGATTAATAACTATTGTAATGAAACTGGAATTAACCTCCAGTTTGAGTACATCGTTTCAAATGCATACTCAAACCCAGAAACCGCGTTAAATCTTACTAAATATTACAGAGAACAGGGTATAAACCTCATTCTTGGATATGGGTGGAACTCACAACTTGAATCTTCCCTTGAATATATTAATAAAGAAGGTATCACTGTAATCAGCCCCGCATCCACATCCCCGTTGTTTTCAAAAGAAGATTACTGTTTCAGATTATGTCCCGATGACAGCAGGATGACTGAAGCCGTAGCTAAGATAATTGTTCAATCAAATATAACTACTGTAGTAATAATTCAAAGAGGAGACGAGTGGGGAAAAGAAATATCTAGAAAGTTTGAAACCGCAAGTAAGAATGAGAGAATAGAGATCGCTGGCCGAAGCATCTATTCAATCGATGAGAGTAACTACAGCCAAACTTTGGATGAGCTAAATTACAATTACTTAAATGCGTTAGAAAAATACAGAAATGATAACGTGGGAATCTTCTACATAGGTCTCGGTGAAGCTTCCGACATATTACTTGATGCATCTGACTACCCTGAACTAATGAAAGCCAGATGGTTTGGTACAGACTCAACCACTTTAGATCCTCAAATTTTAGAAAATGCGGGTTCAGCTGTCTCACAGATCAAATTAATTGGGCCTGAAAACTCTCACATCTATAATGAAGAATTCGTTAGAATAGATAAAATATTCTCAAGTAAATTCGATCTGCCCCTTGACTTTTACACAGCAAATATTTACGACGGATGCTGGATTTTAGCCCTCTCAGCAGTTGAAGAAAGGGAAACAGGCGAGGAAATCTCCAAAGTCCTCCCGAGAATAGCCCGTAATCACTATGGAATAACCGGGCCATGTGAATTGAATGAAAATGGAGATAGATCATGGGTCCGATACTTTTTCTATGGCTACTTTGGATGGGGAGACGCCGCATATTGTCATAGAGTTGGCCACTATACATATCTTGAAACTTATGGCCAAAGAGGTACAAGTTTTTCAGCTAACCCTCATGAAGGCATAATTTTACATCCACCATATATTTGGAGAAAAGATTACGAGTCGAAAATGCTACCGCTGGTCTTACGTGATGATTCAGATCTTGCTTGAAAATCAATTATTATTTTGATATTCAATTATTACGTAGAGTTGATGAAAGTTCTCTCAAAGTAGTACAAACCTTGCAAGACTGAGTATTGATAAGCAGCGATTGCTATGCTTGAGAATTGCTGTATATAAAATAGAACGAAATTTACAGCAACTAGGCTAACTAATAAGGCCAATGAGCCTAACTCACTTCCCCATCTATTCTTCCCGATCATAATCAGTATGGCACTGGTTCCCAGAATTAACCCAACTATCCCATCAATTATCACGTGTATCCTTGCCCACATCAAACTATAATCTGAACCGCCCGGTAATTCCGATACTAGTTTACTTAGGAAATCGATTTTAGACTGACTATCAAGTAGAAATGAATATCGCATAAATCTTAATGAACTGGGTATACCAAGTAAAAAAAGGCTAATTATTAAAAACAATTTCAGCCTCTCTGATGTGATATACTTATCTTCGAACCATTTTATTACATTGATAACCTTATCGAAGAAGTTTTCTTTCTCCGGCATTATTTTTAGGGCATCCGAATCTATGAACTCTTTTAATTCTTTACTTAATTTTATGTAGTTGGGATTTTTTGTTTTATCCGTAATTCTCTCCAACCTCTTTTGAATCTCATTTCTCTCATCCATTTCCAGTGAGTGATCTAAAACCTCGCTGAGACTCTCAAGAATCATATACAGTTCACCTCTGGCATCAAGCTTGGGCTCACCGCTGATCCGGACATATAACAGCACTGTTACAAGGAAGAAGGCGTAGATAATCGGTGCTGCTGCGGGGAAAAAATAGTCGTTGTTCTGGGTTATGAATTTCCCGACCTCATCAATAAACAGCCCAACGCCTACTCCTGTAAGTATACTGTTCCACGTGTAAACCCATCTGTTTGCGAATATCTGGGGTAGTAATCCTGCGATGAATAATAATACTCCTCCATACAGCACATGGGCTATATGATACACCTGATTTCCAAGTTGTGGGTATCCTGTCAGTTCAAGTATAAGCCTGGTTAAGGATACACTACCAGCAAAGCTCAGTATTGTGATTTGAAGATATCTCTCTGACCCCCTTCTACGGACTGGTTCCCATATCCGGCTGACGACGTTACTCATATCAATGTATATTGCTTGATTATCGATAAATATATTCAAGCTAAATCTGATTCATTATGGAGTTTATAGTTTCGGAATAGGCCTCAGAAACTTTTTCCAGATCCTTCAACTCAGCTGAAGTCAAAGGGGATATTTTGTTAATTTTTTCTGGTTTTATATAAGATATAATTTCTGATGCTTTAAACTGGGTTTTTCCTTCTCTAGACTTGTATTTAATGGCTTTACTGAATCGTTTTGGAGGATATTTTACAGTGTACCCTGGTGAGACGCCGATTACTACATCATGTTCAATTCTAGGTGCATGATAGATGATATCACAGAACCCTTCCGAGACCAAAACATCATAATTTTGTGTCTCAAGATAATTGGTACAGGAAGTTATTGACTCGTTGGCATTTCTCTCATAGAAATGACTCCAGTTTTCTAAATTTTCAATCTTTATTACTTCGTCATCGGTTCGGTAGAACTTTTCAAGGGTTTTTTCCGGAACAAGATGCATCGGCGTCTCTCTTAGCAGGATGGTATTATTGATTTTGTCATCCTCAACTTTGGTATGTCGTTCCATTGAGAAGTGGTTGAACAAGTCATTATTTGCCAGATACAAGCTTCTTGAGTTCTCATTTTCAAGATAATAGCGAGAATCCAAGGGAGTTATTAGAGTATCAATTGGGTTAAGTACTTCATAGGGTTCATCAATTCCTGAGGCTTCCC
This sequence comes from Candidatus Bathyarchaeota archaeon, assembly GCA_014730055.1. The sequence continues at coordinate 9,773 of WJIV01000285.1, read as the reverse complement.
TTAGTTTAATTATGTCACTACAGTACAATCTTCCTTGCCTCAGGCAAGGCTGCAACATATCATATTGGTACCAGTAATTATGCCCCGCCCTCGCCTTGAGGGGAGCGGGTTTTAAACCTGCCTCATTAAGGCTATGTAGAAGCCCCCGACTAAAGGTGGTCTTACCAGGAGAGTCCTCGAATAAACCAAACACAAATATGGACTTCAAGGTGCACACTTTCTAAGAAATCAAAATGGCGTCTAAAAAGGGTAGGCTCTGTAACCGCGTAATATTTTTAATGGGATAAGGGCTGATTGATGCTGTGAGATTATTTATCTGCGCCCCCGAAGAATACCACGAGGATACCGATGAACTTGCAGCCCTCCTCGAGAAGAACGGACATACAGTCTACTACTCACATAGGGATACACCTAGCGCTATACCTCACGAGGAGATCTTCCTCAATAATTTAATTCTAATTAGGAACGCAGATATCTTCATATCCCATTTTACTCGAGACGGGTTATACTATGTAGATTTAGCGGTGGAGATTGGAATAGCGGTTGAGACAATGAAACCTATCTTAGGTCTTATTGAAGTCAATAGCAAATATATCAATGACTTCCATGAGAGGTTAGAAGATGATATTATGTTCAAGGAAGCCTTCAGTTATACCTTCACTAAACGTGAGGATCTTCTCAGGTATCTGGAGGAGCAGTAATTTCGCTAATCAGTTTTAAAAAATATCTTAAATTAAATAGGATTCCCAACAATTGATAACCGGTGATGATTTGAAGTATTTCATTTCAGTAGACATGGAAGGAATCAGTGGTATTGTTGATAGTACAATGGTCAGTCGAAGTCAGAGTGACTATGAGCGAGGAAGGAAACTGATGGTAGGTGATGTAAATGCTGCCATCGAGGGCATACTTAATATTGATTCTGAGGCAGAGATTACGGTTTGTGATGCTCACGGAGGGATGAATAATATCGATCCTGAGGAGCTAAACAGGGCTGCCGAGCTTATTAGGGGAAGCCCAAAACCTCAGAGCCAACTGAGCGGGCTCGACAATTCATATGATGCTTGTCTATTCATTGGGTACCACTCGAAAAAGGGAACCCTGGAGGGGATGATGAGCCACACCTATAGTGGAGGTAACATTGAGAGCCTACATATTAATGGTGTCGAGGTGGGTGAGACAGCAATGAATGCAGGAATAGCTGGATATTACAACGTACCATTAATACTCGTTACGGGAGACCTCGCTGTTACAAAGGAGGCAGTTGAACTTGATCCAAATATTGAGACTGTTGCGGTGAAGAGGGCGGTCGGTAGAGTATCAGCTCGATGTATTCACCCTGAAAAGGCAAGAGATATGATACAGGAAGCTGCATCGAGAGCTGTTGGTAAAATTGGGGAGATCCGGGCACATATCGTTGATTCCCCGGTTACATTCAGAATAAGATTCACAGATGCAAAGAGGGCCGACGCCGCAAGCTTCATACCCACAGCAGAACGAATCGATGGTAAAACCATCGTGATAACAAATGAAGACTACATAAAGGCCTACCATGGCTTCATAGCAGCTGTAATGTGTGGATCAAGCGTTAGCTAAAATTTTTTTATTAACCAATGATCTAAACCTCTACCTGAGTATCTATTCATATGACGAATGTATTTGAATGATCATTAATTCTATCAGTTGGTGAATGTTTTGACTAATGAAAAGATATCCGAATTAGTTAGAAAACTTGTTAATGACATCGAGGAGATAGAATTATGGTTAGAGGAAAACGAGCTCCCTGAGACACAGACGTTCCACGCTTTAATGACATACTTGGATAATCTCGTCAAGGATGTGAGAAAGCTTGAAGCTACTCTATAATGGAGCGAAATTATAATACTGGTTTTTGTGGATGAGCTTGATAAGGTCAAAGATAGGGATAATTTCAAATCTACAGAGTTTAGAGAAAGTTGAATCTGTTAAGTTCAGAAAAAACCCATCTTCGCGCATAACCTCTAAGTGCATCCCTTCAAACCATAAAAATAGTGTCGAATATGTTTGAAAATAGAGAAGAGGCAGGTATGAAACTAGCCCAGAAGCTGGAGAATCTGATTACAGAGAATACAATCATCCTGGCTATACCTAGGGGTGGTGTGAACATTGGTTACGAGATATCAAAAAAATACAATGTGCCTCTCGATGTAGTTATTGTGAAAAAAATTGGCCATCCTCGAAATCCTGAATATGCAATTGGGGCGGTGAGTGTTGATAGTAACTTCATTAACCCACAACATGTCAAATTATCAGAAGATTACCTCCGAAGTAAGATAATGGAAAAACAGGATGAGGCCAGTGATAGATATGAGGAACTACGTGGAGATAAACCACCTCTAAATCTAAAAGATAAGCAAGTGATAATCGTGGACGATGGGATGGCAACAGGAGCCACCATGAAAATGGCAGTACAGGTAGTTAAAAACAAAAACCCGGAAAAAGTAATTGTTGCTATACCTGTGACTTCACCCAGTGCTGTAGATAGCTTGAAAGAGGTTGCCGATGAAGTTATAGCTATTTTAGAACCTGAAAACTTTATGGCACTTGGGCAATTTTATAGAGATTTCAGTCAAGTTCCCACAGATGAAGCGAAAAAACTATTGGAGAGGGTACAATGATCTCTGAAGAGGACACAATTGAGATACCATTAGACGACGCAGTTCTCAAAGGGTATCTCCATCTGAAACCAAACTCAAAAGGGCTTATTATTTTCGCTCATGGAAGCGGCAGCAGCAGATTAAGTCCTCGTAACAGATATGTTGCTGAAATTCTACAGAACGATGGACACAGTACTTTGCTAATAGATCTCCTAACAGAGGTTGAAGACGCATTTGATAAAAGAACAAGAAAACTAAGGTTCGATATACCCATGTTGGCAAGAAGGGTTTCTTACGTAAAAGAATGGGCAATGGATCTGCCTGATGCTAAGGATCTCCCCATTGGGCTATTTGGTTCGAGTACAGGAGCAGCCGCAGCGCTTATAGCCGCTGCTGAAAACCCCATAGGAATCAATGCTATAGTTTCTCGAGGGGGAAGGGTAGATCTTGCTCAAGACTACTTAGAAAAAGTGAATTCTGCTACCTTATTCATAGTAGGTGAGAGAGATAGGACTGTATTAAAGTTTAATCGAGATGTCTATCAGAAATTACAAACAGAAAAAGACCTAAGAATAATTGAGGGGGCCTCCCATCTTTTTGAGGAACCTGGTACACTAGAACAAGTAGCGAATATTACATCAAAGTGGTTCTCAGACTACTTCCTATCTTAGTGATCAAAGTGTCAATGCTCAAAGAAGGAAAAGTACCCCATGAACTCCTATCGCAAATATGTAGATATACGGGGTATAGAAGAAATTCAATCGTTCATGGACCATTCCCGGGTTTTGATGTAGGTACCCTTGATCTTAAAGAGGTAATAGAAGATATCCAGTATTTCTATGATACGGATTCAGTACCCTATATGACCTACAAATCAGATCCGATAACATTTCCAACCTCAAACCCAGCACGTTCACTAATAATTGTAAACCAAAATGATCTAGCTACCTCTGGATCAAGAGGATATGTTATGACCATAACTATGCTGTTTCCCCTAGAAACAGAAGAAGAACTGGTTCTTGATTTTCAAAAAAGTCTCGACGAAGTTGCAAAAAATGAGGAGATAACAATACTTGGTGGGCATAGTGAAGTTACAAGTGCTGTTGAGAAAGTTGTTCTCTCAGGTTCGTTTATCGGTTTTGTTCCACCCGAATTTTACATAGGCAAAGATGCTCGTGCGGGGGATAAAATTATCTTTTCAGGGTGGGTAGGCGCGGAAGGTACAGGGATAATATTAGAGGAAGGCAGAGATAAAATTGAGAAATATTTGAATGATAAGGAGATAAGGAAAGGCAGAACAATCGGTTCCGATATATCCATTTCAAATCGTGTTTTAGCAGTGAACAAATTATATCATGAAGAAATTTCAATGGTCCACGATATAACAGAAGGCGGATTCAGAGCAGCAATTTACGAGAGTCTTAACCCGCTTAATTTGGGTGCTAAAATTGAAAAAGAAGCGCTACCAGTTACAGAGGTTAGTAAAAAAATTTGCAAGTTATTAGATATAGACCCGTTCAGTCTTATTGGTTCAGGAGCAGTAATTATTTACTCCAAGCCTGAAAGTGCTCATAATATTGTCCGAGAACTACAAAAATTTGATAAACCGGCCAAGATAGTGGGGGAAGTTAAAGATAGCTCAGGTATTTACTTTGATGATGAACAAGTATATTCCAAACAGACGGACACAATTGTTAAAGCATTAAGAAATATTGAAAAAATTGACTAAAGCAGAACATTGGGTTTATCTTAAGCCCCTAATATTTAGTAAGGAAAATGGATAAGGAATATATTATTCAGGAGATTCGGGCATCACAGGACATTTCACCTTATGTTTATATAACCCTGCGTGACCCAAAGGATAAATCTACAGGAAGCTCAACATCGGGTTTCAAGGCGGTTAGCTTCGGATCCATGGAAGACATGATGGAGAATCTCGGAAAAGTTTTTACTCAACAGATGGCTGGGGGGTTTACAACGGTTTTAAAATTAACTGAAAACGAGTACAGAGAACTCGATGTGAGGGTTGGGGATAGAATTAAGCTTGAGATAAATAAAATTGACTTATCATCTCTGTAATGAACTCTGATTAAAAATAAAAAAAGATTATTTTTTGATCATAGGACCAACAAAGTATCCTATTACAACTCCAATCACTAATGCTGCAACTGCAACTAATTGCATAGTACTAGCTCTGCTCTGCGCCTGTTCGATCTGACCTTCTAGATCAGTTACCTGGCTTTCAAGATCAGAAACCTCTGATTCACATTCAGAAACCTGGGTTTCCAGTTCATCCATATCTGCCTCCAGAGTGTCTATGGTCTCCTCATAATCCGCGATCTCAATATTTAGGCTTGAAACTTCCATTTTCATTTCAAACCATGGTTCACTGAATATCGTAGCGAATCTTAGAATATTCTTAAACAGGTACTCTCCTTGCTGTGGATTAGCCTGAGGACCGTAACGATCCATTCTAATAATCTCTGGTCTATACAGACCAACATATTGGTCAAAGGGTGATTCTCCTGAGGCAATTATAACGTTCTCGTTCTCCATGTCCACCTCCAGAGCCATTAACGGGAAGTTCCCTTCAGCTCCAGGTGTCATTACACTGGGGGCAGGCTCTTGGTTGTCAACTATTATACCGGTATCACTGGTCGTCATTATGACATAAACATCCTCAACGTCTTCTTCCATCAGGTTCATCCATTCACCGTTAACATAGCCTGCTACTATACCTGGTCCGTGGAAGAGACCCCTATTTACTCCTCTAACGAGGAACTCCATCTCGGGATCTACGTTTGCACTGACTCCTAAAACACGATAAGGAGCCCCGCCATTGCTTACTGCATCCTCTGCAGATGCGTGATCAATTCTTAGTTTACTTCCAATGGACTCGAGAACATCATTTGCGGTTGGGATCCTCATCTCATCCGTACCAAAGTCGCTGTCAGCTGCAACCCAGATGGTTTTTCCACCCTCGCTTAGCCAGCTGTTAATGGCTGATAGTTCAGCACTTGTATATTCAAGAGCTGAGTCTGATTTGCTCATGATAAGCATAGATGCTCCATCTAGGTCATCGGAGGTTAGTTCTTCTGGTACAAACCTCCACTCGACGTAAGTAATGTTATCCATTATGTACATCAATTGTGTATCTGGCTCAAGCGCCCCCTTACTATGAGCTACAACAATTGGTTTTGCATGGTGCATTCCTTGTACTGGCAATGCAGCCATAAAGGTTATTGTCAGAAAAGCGATTAGAATCATGGGAAGTGTTTTTCTTCTCATCTATTTCTCCCGTCGTGAATATCGTCTTGTTTGTTAAAAACTCTTCGAGAGTTTATTGGCAAACATTAAAAGTAGCTAAAAGCATTCAGTCACGGTGAAATTATGGATAGGCGTTTGCTTATCGGAGTTGTTTTAGTTATTGTTCTCGGTGTTGCTGCATATGCGTTATTTATAGGTGAAGAACCTCAGCCACCTACCAATGGAAATGGTGATGGCAATGGAGATGGTAACGGCGATGGTGATGGAAACGGAGCGGTCCAGATAACAATTAATGGGGTTGTAAGCGACGAGGCAGGAGACCCGATTCAGGGCGCTACAGTTACCCTAGACGGCCAATCAGAGATAACAAACGAGGACGGCGAATACAGTTTTGAGGTGAATTCAGGTAACTACACTTTGACAGTTGAAGCGGAGGGATTCGACTCTGAGAACAGCACAATAGAAGTGCTTGCCGGAGAAGAGTACATATTTGACTTCAGTTTACCAGAGATCCCCCAGACCGACGTTGTTGAGTTAAAGATAATTACGAGACACGGTTTCGACATTCTATACAGAGCGCGTGAGGCATTCCTTGCCACAGATATTGCAGATGAATACAATATCGAGAAGATTACATTCCTAGGCGTTAGCAGTACCCTATGGGTTGATACAATAGATAGAAGCGGCGACATAGACCTAGCATGGGGCGGAGGACCAGTGGTTTTCGACGTCATAGACAATGAGGGACAGCTAGCACCTCTTACAAGTGACGTAGTTACAAGTGTAATGGACGACCTACCAGACCAGATAAGCGGAGTCCCAGCCAAGAGAATTAGAGATGGTGAAGTTTACTGGGTTGGTAGCGCGGTAGCCAGCTTCGGCTTCACAATAAACAAGGATTTCCTGGATAGCTACAACCTGCCCACGCCACGAACATGGAAGGAACTGGCAAATGAAACATACGCTGTAACATTACCAAGTATAAGCAGCATAGGTACAGCCGATGCTACCCTTAGTACAAGTAACACTAGGATGTTTGAGATAATCCTCCAGACATACGATTGGGTCGAGGGATGGAACCTATTAACCCTCAAAGGAGCTAATGCCCGGATATTTGATAGATCAGAAAGCGTCAGAGACGCGGCGATCCAAGGAACAATTGGTGCAGGGACAACCATTGACTTTTATGGGTACACAGCACAACTACAGAATCCCGATTTCTGTGAATATATACTTCCTGAGGATGGAACATTGGTGAATGCAGACCCAATTGCGATGGTTTCCACGACGGATAACCCTGAGGCTGCTCAGGCATTTATTGCCTGGATACTCAGTCCTGATGGCCAGAAGATTTGGCTTGATCCAAACATAAATAGGCTACCCATGAATCCGGAGGTTTTCGATACACCTGAAGGCCAAGCTAGGCAAGACCTTGAGGATATATATGATCGGACACAAGAAGCTCTGATCATTGAGTTTAGTGACTCCCTCGCCCTGACTTATGAGACAAGTATGATGTACTTCTACCATGCGACTATTGTTAGGCCCCAAGACAACCTAGTGGATGTTTGGACTGAGATGACAATAGCTCTCGAGGAGGGGGACATCACTCATGAAGAGTTCATGAGTATCGCTGATGATCTTGGTAATCCACATGAGTTTGAGTTCATTGATCCTGAGACTGGTGAGACAGAGACCTTTACAGAGGAATACGCACAGAGTATTAATGATAGAATTCGTGATGACGCTACCTTCAAGCAGCAGATGATCGATACCTGGAGCGAGACAGCTGAGGAAAGATATGATGCTGCCATGGAAGAACTTCAGCAACTAATTAGCTAACATTTCCAATTTTTATTATATTAAAAGCATTGTTTTAATATCCTTAACATGATACTTCATCCAGCAAATAGGCTGGAAAAAACTTTGGCTGGTGAGAATCCATTCAAAAGCATATTAGGTAGGTTCGAAGTAGAGAAAATCCGCAGAGAACTTGATCCCATGACCCTTGTACAAACCTTGATAGGTTATAGTACAATGATACTATTCCTAATATTTCCCCTGATAAGCATGATATCTCGAGCCTTCGTATATCAGACTCATGCAAGTCTCTTCTGGTTTTGGGATATTCTTTCCAGCAGCGAGTTTGTTTCATTTATTTCACAAGGAGGTAGACTATTTGAAGTACGCCGAGGAATATTGATCCTCTGGGGATTAGACTATGGTATATTGATGAACAGCCTAATTATTGCGCTAGGTGTCACAATCACGTGCAGTATAATTGGTATCGTTTTAGCATTTATTATGGGGAGATATAATTTCCCAGGCAAGAGAATATTTCAAGTACTCCTGCTAATACCACTTCTGGCCACACCCTTTGTTAACGCTTATGTCATAGGTAAACTTTTCAACCCTCGTAATGGATTGATCAACTTCATTCTTGTTGATTGGCTACATCTACTGCCTTGGAGGCTCGATATTGATGGATTATTTGGTATAGCAGTCGCACAGACTCTTGCTTATTATCCAATAGTATACATGAATGTCGTAGCTAGTCTGAATAGCATTGACCCTACACTTGAGGAGATGGGTGAGAACCTGGGTGCAAGAGGATTTAGGCTATTTCGAACTGTAACTCTCCCATTAATTATTCCAGGATTAGCAGCCGGAGGTATAATGACATTTATTTTCAGTTTAGAGGATCTTGGGGCCCCCATCGGGTTTGTAGGTGCTAGAGCGAATCCATTATCTAGAAAGGTTGTAAGCTATCAGATATACGCGGGTTTTGCCGAGGCGCTGACGGGCGGGATTAGTCCAAAAATATCAGCCTTAGCTGTAATTATGTTATTCCTCACAGCTTTCAGTTACATAATCGTAAGATGGTATGTCAATCGTAGAAGTTATGCAATGCTTAGCAAAGGAGGCAGATGGGCACCTAGGGTCAGAAAACCATCATTAAGAACACAGTCCCTGGTTGTAATATTTTTAGTAATCCTTGTAATCCTTGCTTCAATGCCACAGATTGGTACCTTCGTTCTAGCAACAACCGATTGGGCCACAAGTGGAACACTCCCAAATAAATTTACTCTCGAATATGTAAGAAATATTTATGCTAACCCGGAGGTCAGAGGGGCGGTCCTCAATAGCTTACTATATAGTGGCATCGCTGTAACTTTAATGATACTAGTTGGTAGCAGTATAGCCTACCTTACAGGTAAAAGAGACATACCTGGAAGGGGTTTACTGGACACACTATCAACCATACCGGTAGCTATACCCGGAATTAGCCTTGCTATAGGTTACTTCTTGTTTTTCAGCGGTAACTTCAGAGGAACCCTCCTAGACCCGTTAATTGATCCTGCTCTCCTTTTGATACTAGCATATATGATAAGAAGGCTACCTTTTACAACTAGAAGCGTATCAGCAGGACTCCAGCAGGTCGATAAAAGCCTGGAGGAGAGCAGCCTGAACCTTGGAGCGAATAGATCGTCCACCTTCTTCCGGATAATTCTACCCTTAATAATCAGTCACATAATAGGAGGGGCAATTCTTAGCTTTGTATACAGTATGAGTGAGGTATCAGCCAGCGTAACATTGGGAGCCTTAAGGGAAGACAGGGTTCCAATAACCTTCTTTATCAGCCAGATAGTCTACGGAGCCGCAGCTACGGGTAGCGTAAGTATTGGCGCTGCACTATGCGTCCTCTTAATGATAGTGCAGATAACAGCCATGGCTATCAGCAACTTCATTCTAAAACAAAGGACAAGCTTCCTAGGGGTATAAAAATGGTAAAAGTAAATCTAGAAAATATAACAAAAAGATTTGGCGAAGTCATAGCAGCAGATCAAATAAATCTCGAAATAGAGGATG
>WJIV01000041.1 GCA_014730055.1 Candidatus Bathyarchaeota archaeon | reverse complement strand
GATCCCTCTCCAATGCCATGAGTCACCCCTACTGCCGAGAAGCCCTTGAGGGCGTGATTGTAAACATGGGCAGGCGTCAAACCGTGTGCTTTGGCCACAGCTCGAGGGTCTACCCCCTCCTCCAATACAACTATGTATCTGCCCTTAGGCTGACCTACGGATGCTGAGACTAAATGTTGTGCTGAGTAAGAGAATAACAAGTACTACTGTAAGATGATTTCTAATTCTCATAATTTTACCTATAAAAAACTAGGGGTTCGGGAATTAAAATTTATCTAAAAAACGAAGTTGCATTCAGGTCTCTTTGCCACGGAAGGCCTTCATCTCTCTGATCAATGCAGAAATAAGATTCCTGTGTTCATAAACTAGGCTGGCCTGGATCTCCCTTAATTGGTGCTCAGTGACTCTACCTGATTCAAATATTTCTAGGCTTGATTCCAACGTATCCAGTGAGGCGATATTTGATCTTTTTACAATTTCCCTGAAGACCTCTAAGTAATCCATGAATCCCTCCTGTTCCCCGTAAAACTTCTTTATGACGTTCAGCTCATTTATATGCCACCTGAGCTGTGATGAGAGCCCCTGGGGACTCATGTACTCGTTGAATGTCTCAGTTACGAATCTATAATATTTATCCATCTCTGGTGATAGGAACTTATAGTTGGGGTCGGTTATTCCGCCGATTAACCTATCTTCTAGCTTCAGCTGTTCCTCAATGGGGGTCCCCGCGTAGGGAAGCATCTTACAAAAAGTAATTGGGCAGCTTCCGTCCTCGCAGATGGTCCTGAGGAAGTCTATGTTTTCCTGGAGGGTGGTAAAGCTACTCATGGGATCGAAGAGCATGAACCCGAAGTCGTAGGTCATCCCGATCTTTTTAATGGTCTTCACAGCCCTAAGGTTGTCACTAACCCTCAGTTGTTTATTCATCAGTCTGAGCCCCACGTCACTACCTGACTCTATACCCAGGTAAACCATGTAAAGACCAACTTCTTTGAGCATTGAGAAGAAGTCTTCCTTTACCTCATCAGCCCTGCAGTTTATCTTCCAAAGAATGTCATCCGAGAAGTTCCTAAGCTCCAGCTCATTTAGCAGCTCTTTTGCCCAGCTGTAACCGTCTGGTCCGGGGGAGAAGAAGTCATCGTCCTGAAACAGGAAAATCTTGATACCCGTGTCATAGAGTTTCTCCATCTCATTGACAATATTTTCCGGGGATCGAGTTCTCCTTAGTCTACCTGGTGGGGCTCCGTAGAATGCCCGTATGCTGCAGAAGGAGCAATTCCTGTAGCAGCCCCTGCTTCCTAGGAGGGATGTAAATTTAACTCCCAAGCAGGAGAATGTATCAGCGTAGCTCCTCTTTGGGAAGGGCAAGTTGTCTAGGTCATCCATGAGGGGTCGAAGCTCGTTAGAGACACTCTCACCTCTATGAAAGTAGGCAAGACCCGGGAGGGACCTCCAGTCACCACCTTCCTTCAACGTTTTCACGAGCTCAGTTAAGGTAATCTCTCCTTCGAACCTAACTACCGAGTCGATGGATCTAGCCTCCTCTAGCACTGTTCCGTACCTTAGGCTCGGGTAATGCCCACCAACCGTGAAATGTTGTTTCAGACCTCTATCCCGTAGATAGTGGGACACCTTATATAGCCTACTAAAGTCGTACTGGAAGATTAGGGAGAAGCCTACAAGAATCGGGTCCTCATATGATATTTTTTTATGAATAGACATAGGATCCTGGTTCCAGTCTATGATCTCAGAAGTGAAGCCTTTTGATTCTAAAAAAGAGGAGAGGTATCCTACCCCAAGGTTTTCCTGGTTCTGGTACGCGATGAATATGACTTCCTTTCCCAAGGAAATTCACTAATACTTCCTGGATAGTTCCTTCTCTAAGGACTCATATAGCTGAACCCGGAGCTTGGCTTCCTCCATCCGGTACCTTAACTCTGCTCTTGCAAGGGGTATCTCAAGTTCTTCCCTTATCCTGAATATCCATGGTACTGGGTCAAACCATGGTGGGATCTTTAGCATCTCCTCTAAGGATTCTTTCTCAAGAGCGAATCTTGGTATTTCTTTCCTGCTCATGTTTTTCCCTCCAATAGGAACGTTAACTGATAATTATTTAAGTTTTTATTAATAATAAAAAACAATATTGTTCTCATATGGCAAGTTGATATTAGAATGATACAAGACAATATTACACTCGAGAATACGTTTTCTTACAATATTTAATACAAGAGTGATTTGATATGCTCAAATCTTGGTACTTAAATCAATAATTTAACGCTAATAAGTCGATGTTTCTAAATTAAGCTATGTTGAACTTTACCACTTCACGTAAATATGCTTAGCTATGATGTATAGTTGTTCACCTTTATTTGTAAACAAGAATTTTTCTTTAAGGTATCAAATTAGTTCCCCTTTCTTCCATTTTAAAAGGGAGTCCATTTAGTTACTCTCGTCAGATTAGAACAACTTAATATTCTTTCGAGCAAACATAGAATATATAGGTACAATACAATGGAAACCAACGATAATATTGAACGACTTATGACGATTATTGCAGACCATAAAGCTCTCATAATAGGCATATTAATGGGCCTAATACTAGGTGGAGGTTTTAGCTCAATATACATGAATAACAAGATGTCCAGGGCTATGAGCCTCTTGAATGAGGAGATATCCGATAAAGAGGATGACCTTGAGTCAAAAAATAATCAAATAGATGACTTGGAAGCCGAAATAATTCAACTTGAGTCAACGATACAGCAAAAAAACAGCCAAATAAACTCCCTTGAGGATACTATAGAGGAGTTGACGGGATCCCAGAGCGAAAACTCCGAGCAGATAGACGCCCTGGAGGACTATATACAGGACCTTGAAGACCAGGTCTTTGAGCTTGAGTCAAGGATAAGCCAGAAAAACAATTTAATCGATGCATTTGAGGACACAGTCGAGGAACTGGAGGACGCCCTCTCCGATTACGAGGACAGGATAAACGTAACAATGCTGGCCACCGGGACGGAGTGGGAGGGTTCTGATGACTATGACCTAGAATCTAGTTTCACTGTGGGATATAGCGATGACTTTATGGTAATCTATGAGATAGATAATATGTTGCACTCCAAGATTTACCAGCTGGCCATAGACATTTACATAATCTCCGGTGGCGTTATACATGATTCGGTTCACAGGTCAAGCTTTGGAACAATACCAGATGGGAACTCATCCCATGGCTTCTACGATGAATTCGACATAAGCGGCTTGGAACATGGTTACTATACCGTGGTATTAACTTCGACCGATCTTATAACAGGTGATTCGTGCTCAAGAACATACAATTTTGAGGTAACCCTCAAATAAACTAAACAAACCTCGATTTTTAGTGGATTTTTCATTATAAGAACAAGCTTGTAGTTTTAGCAACTTCACTCTAACTTTTATTAAGCTAAAAAAAAAGGAGGTTATATTATTTTGAATGTTTCCATCAGTGCTGTTTCGTACAAGTTATAGTCTCTTGCATCAGTTGTTCCACCTACGCTGTATCCTCCACTGAGAAGGAGTCCAAGTTCTGGGGTCGTCCCATCTGCGTTTGAGCCCACGTACTTGACAGCTATCTTTGCATTAGTGTAAGTACCTTCAGTTAGTTTGCCTGATCCGAGGTAATCCAGATTTAGATCTGAAGCTGTTAGTCCAGATGTTGTCGGTAGTACCACGTTTGCGTCTCCATATTCATTTGTCTTGAAGAGAGCTATATCCATGTAGCCGTTCTTACCTTCATCTGTCTCATAGTCTTTGACCCCGAATAATCCATCGGATCCAGTGAATGGGTTAACACCCTCCTCTTCGAAGGGGGCGTCTATTGTTACAAGGTACCACTTCTCGGGTTCTAAATCGTTCACTATTAACCTAGGGGAAAACTCATCTGCCTCTAGCTTATACTTTAGCTGTCCAAAGGGTCCAGGCCATATGGGATCCCACCCATAATTCTTCTTTACGAGTAGTAGTGATGCGTTGTGGATCTTCCCCTAGGTCCGCTCGGGGGTCTAGCAAAGGTCAACGGTACTGTCAATGTAATTAGTAGTATCAATATTAGTCCTATTGTTTTCTTTCTCATTTATATCACCTTTTCAGGTATCTATTTGTGGTGAAATAAAGTTCATAAATGTTATGTATTGTAAAAAATGCAGTGATATTATATAACAATATTGTTGATAAAATACAATGAATTTAAAATTTATACTATGATTATGTAGTTGATATATATACTATTACTAGTCCCAAAAAATTTTCCAATGATTCATGCTTGGTTTTTTAACTCCATGGAGCCCTGTAATATTGATTTCATGCCGTTAAAACAAGTGTTTAATCTTCCGAGTATCAGGGCCGAGGAGAAGGGAGTACTAGTCCTCGCATTGGTATCCATTCTGTTATTATCAGGGCTAAGTTACATCTGGTTACATGAGAGAGGTAAGAACCAAGACGACCCGGAAACCAACATGGTCGCAGTAATAAACATCGAGGGACCCATACTCTCCTCCGCTGACTCTGGAAGGATAACAGGGATGATAAACCAGGCCATACATAACGAAAGCATAAAAGCCGTTGTGGTAGGCATTGACTCCCCCGGGGGTAGCGCCAACCAGATCGAGAAGATCTACCTAGATCTCTTGATACTCAAGGAGGAAAAACCCCTGGTCGCTTATACCACCACAGCGCTCTCAGGGGGTTACTACATCTCAGTGGCATCAGATTACATATTGACAAACCCGACCTCCATGATTGGCAGTATAGGGGTCATCGGCACGGGGCCATCCACACTTATCCCCTCGGATCAGGTCCTCGAGTCAGGTCCTTACAAGGCAACCGGATACTCCAAACTCCTATTTCCCTTCAATCTGAGCCACGCTCTCAATAAATTCGTCCTAGCCGTGGAGACCGGTAGGGGAGAACGCCTCGGGATGACATCCACAGAGATCAAAAAGGCCATGATATACCTTGGATCAGAGGCCCTTGAAAAGGGAATGGTGGATGAGATAGGTTCCCTACAGAAGGCCTTAGACACGGCCGCCACTGAGGCGAACCTTGAGAGTTACCATGTCGTAGAACTGTTTCCAGGCAACTACTCTATCTCCAGCACAACCTCTCATTGGAACGGTTACGGGTCCAGCAAGCTTAGCATAGAGACTCTTAACAGGATCAACACTCCGCCAGCTGTTTACCACCTCTACCTTCCTGTAAGATCATCTGCCCCCTTTATGATGGAGGATGTTAATCAGACGGAACCCCATAATCAGACCACCTTCGATGGAGGGGGCCAGTTACTAGTTGACGTAAGCCACGGCAACAAAGTATCTACGTGGGTCCTCGACACGCTACTGGGTGAACTGACCTTAAGGAACGTAACCTCAGGATTCATGGATGAGTGGGACGAGGAGCGGATATCAAGGGCAACATGCCTCATAGTAGCATCCCCTGACAGGCCTTACTCTGCTGAGGAGGTGAAAAAGGTGGAGGCTTTTGTCGACAACGGGGGCCAACTCATCTTCTTTTACGACCCAGCGGCAGAGTTCGTGGAGGTGCCAGCACTACATGGTCCCATAAACTCCATAGCCAGTAACTTTGGGGTTTACTATTCCAAGGGGTACCTCTACAACCAGGAGGAAAACTACGGGATGTATAGGAACATATACATAAGGGACGTGGATGAGAATAACCTCACCTCTAACTTGTCAAACATTGTAATGTTCACATCAGCCCCAATTAAGACCATCCACGGAGTCGCAAGGACCAGCCCCGATACATACTCTTCAACCGCTGAGATGTCAGGCACCTACACTACGATAGCACGGAACACAAATGGCACCGTAATAGCCTTTGGGGACCTCTCATTCCTAATGGAACCCTACTGTTACGTCGAGGATAACTATCAACTAATCATCAACATAGCAGACGAGATATCAGCGGAACAGAGGGAGATCACTGATGACGTAACCGAGGAAGACGATGTACTAGAGGACCCGGATCTACCGGTGGGCACTGAGAAGACATTCAGAGAGACAGTAAACGGCGAGCAAGATACCCTAAAATGGAGAAAGGAATCGGAGACACAGGTCTCCGCTGAACGCCCCAACAGCACCACCATCTACCAGTATGATGAGGATGGCTCACTGCTGGGTTGGGAGAACGAGAGAATGAGACTGGAATACCATGAACCAATACCCAAACCCCCCTACCCACTGGAGAAAGGGAATAACTGGGAGTACGAGGGAACATATGATCTCGTAATAGAGGGAGAACCATATCAGGGAAACCTAGAATCCCGGGAATCAGTATCCTCCTTCATGGAAGTAGAGGCACTGGATGGGATAACTTATCCCTGCGCCGAGATCGAGTTCAGCATAGAAGATACCCTAAACAGAGAGGGAAGGGAGATAAGCATCATAGTGAATGGTCTATCCTGGGTCTCCAGCGAAGTAGGATTGGTAAAAGAGGAGTCAAACATAAAGACATATCTAGATGGCATACTGGTGTCCGAGGAAAACAGAGAAAAACTACTCGAGAATTCCTTAACTCCTTGAAAGTATCAAAACGACCATTGAGCTTTCATCTTACATTAGTTTACTGATCTCCAGCCTAATGAAGCTAATCCCTTTATGGAGATAAGATCAAGCCTTCCCCTTATCCGGTAATCAGACCCAACCTCGAGGAGAGTATCCTCAGTCATATGCACCATTAGATCTGATATCTTAAGGAGGTACTCATACATATTCCCCTCCATCTTTCTCTCGATTATCCTACAAATATAAGTTCCACTATCCTGTTCCCCTATATCCCCAACCAGGACTTTTTCTATTTTCACTGGCATTAAACTGACCTGTGCATCTATAGTTTCTCCTAACATTTTCTCGGAGCAGATGACGTCCTGGTCAAAAATCATAAACTCTCGACCCTTGATAACCGCTTCTATCCACTGATCATGTAAACCACCATCTACTAATGCGCCTGGGATAAGCCTCGAGACAAGGATGCAATTATAGGGCATTACAAATAGGGATCATGATATCAGAGGCCTATAAGAGATTTTTTCACAATTTACCCATATCTATAGATTAGTTACCCCTCGTCAGGAATGTTTTCCACTCTTTTCGAATCTTTATAAATATTGTAATCTTGTTTTTATAAACAAATAGATGAATACATGTTTCATATCATACTTTCTCTAGATGAGAGCGATTACCGAGTAGGATGCGGTCAGGTAAGAATTCTATTCTATCCGGGTAAATAATCTCAGATATGAATTATCACTTTTAAGATTGCTAAAATTCGTTATTTTTTTAGTTATGATTATTAAAAGCTTTATAATTTGCCTGAATACCTATTTGGTTTGTTTACTTCTAGTTCCAGAGGATCCTTCTTAATCCGGGATATGAGGATCCCCATTCTCCTCCAGCTAGAATGTATTCCCCAGCATATAATGCGTTGCTCAGTAGAACCGTGGTCAAGGCTCTGAGGCCGTAAGCGGTACCGTAGATTGTCGTTGCGAAGGGGAGGTACTGAAAGTCGTCGACCTTCATCATAATCTTTGATTTTAACCCCTTTTTTCGTGCAAAGGAACGGGGCCTTATACTGCACATGCTATTAGAGCATTTTCGGCATATTGTGTGATAATATATCGGAAAACCTGCAACCCTGCTCTCCAGGTTCTTTATACCTGCAAGTTGTAGAGGTACCGTGATAGCACACCCAAATTCTTCCTTGCTTCTTTCAACTAAGTTCATGTCCATTTGAGGGTAGATTCTTTTCATCTGGATAACATCGTAGAGGTTATTCATATTTAGAAAGCCGTCCTTAAAGGAATCTAGAAGGGTGATTATCAGCATGTGCTCAGGTTCCATGACCTCAAGTGATACACCCGCTATAGATATCACCGTGGTTTTACCCCAGATCTCACGTAATAG
>WJIV01000284.1 GCA_014730055.1 Candidatus Bathyarchaeota archaeon | reverse complement strand
GTGCTTTGGGGTGGCCAATATTTTACAAATGATAATATTCCGTTAGAAGTTGGTATAATCAATATCAGCGATCCAAACAATATACAATTTAATACATTGGATCCACCTGGAGAAAAACCTTTATCAAGTTTGTTAAGTGCAAGTGCTATTTTTGATGAAGAAAATAGTCGAATGGTTGTTTTTGGAGGGATGAACTATTCTTCTATTAATATATCAAATGCTGTATATGAGCTAAATTTAGTAAAAGGAGAAGAAGCATGGAAAAAGCTAACACCTTCGGGAATAGATATGCCTCCAACATATCTTCATTCAGCGATTTACGATCCTCTTGGAAAACAGATAATTGTCTTTGGTGGTTATCAGAATTGTAGCAGATATGGTGAAGATTCTGGTTATAAAAACTATATTTATGCATTGAATTTAACAAA
Organism: Candidatus Bathyarchaeota archaeon; assembly: GCA_014730055.1. The sequence goes on along the minus strand of WJIV01000284.1, from coordinate 3,220 downwards.
AGGAAAAGAATCTTGGAGGAAGATAAAAACATATGGAATGGTTCCTAACAAACCAAGCCCCCGAGGTGCTCATACAGCAGTCTATGATTCTGAGTATCACAGAATGATTGTATTTGGTGGACTGGCAAAAGATGAATCAAACGGGATCTTGCCTTCAAATGATCTTTGTGAGTTGAATTTAACTACTATGATCTGGCAAAAAAGATTTACTGATGATATTCCTTCTAATAGATACAGTCACAGCGCAATATACGATAGTAAATATAATAGAATGATCGTTTTTTCTGGTTCTGTCGATCTTCATGGTGAACATGGATTTAAATCAAATGATATGTATATACTTAGTAATCTCTCAAATCAACCTAAACCATGTATCGAAATCGACAAAATAAAAGGTGGTTTGGGAATAAGTGCAGTTATTAAAAACGTTGAAAATGCAGCTGATGCAGATCAAGTTAACTGGAATATTTCTATTAAAGGGGGAGTAATTTACAACATTCTTCATTTTTTAAAATTAGATAAAATTCCTCTAGGTTTTAACAAAACTATAAAGGGCACTATCTTTAATCTTACTGCAGGTCGTGAGGTGGTAATTAAAGCAATTCCTTCGATGTTTAGAATTGGCAGAGTTAGTATAACAATATCTGCTGGTACAAAAAATACTGGAACTGTTTCTAAAAAAATAGATGGATTTGTGTTTTTACCATTTATTATTCTTACATAATTGCAATTTTATTAACTGCGGCTGGGAATACTGCGTGGTCTGAAATGAAGTGAAAGACCCGCAGATGGAAAGCTGCATCTCTTTTTTCTCCAACTAAAAGTTATCTTTTTTGTCGCACGCGGCAGACCATTAAGGTCTGCCCTTTAAAGGTGCGACAGGAACATAAGAAAATATGGAAAATGTAAGTAGCGGTAGCTATAAAAAGCCAGCGACTGACACAAGAAACAACTGGGTGACCATGATGTTTCCTACACACAACAGATACCGAAACTTCCGAAAACAAAGCCACATTGATACCTGCGTCCAAGCATTCCACGACTTGGAACGTTTTGGCTTTGAATTTGGTGAATTTGGTTTCGCCGAAAACCACGTCCACTTCCGGGTAAACATTCCTAAGAAATACTCCATCCAAAATGCTGAAATCCTCCTCAAATCCTATACTTCGAGAAAGATGTTTGAAACTCATCCAGGATTCCGAAAGCGATATCCACGCGGTGGATTCTGGAGTGGATATGAGCATTACGAATCGACTGGGCTAACAAACCTGGAGCAATCGTCAGCTTACCTGCGAAATCAACAACGACGTCACAATGTGACAATAATTGATGATCGGCAAAAACGTTTGACCGCCGAGCGGGGATGCGGCATGGCCGCAGCCTGAAAGGCAAGGGCTTGCCGAGGAAGCGAAGGCGGAAGGGATTATAAGGGCGCAGCCCTTAATGACATGAAAACACTTCTTTTACTCCTATGTCAATACTTGGAGTTGTATTGGCAAAGGGGAAGTAGGGCAGCCCGTGTGAAATATGGTCCCATTGTTGAGACCGTGCCCTTAATTGGGTGCCCTTTACAACGACTAGTCAATATGTGCCATTGAGCACGAATAGGTACCTGTCGTTATACCCTAACATACGCAAGACAAGGAGGTGAAATCCCGTTATGCGTACAACATATGTAGGAATGGATATCCATAAAAACTTTATCCAGGCAGCTGCCCTGGACGAACAAGGAAACATCATCATGGAGCAGAAATTTAAAACCAATGATAAAGAGATCCAACGTTTTGTAAAAAGTCTTAAAGCTCAAAAGATACAAGCAGCAATAGAGGCTACATGCACCTGGTATCATGTCTACGAGATACTCCGTGCTCTTGATGTTGAAACAACCTTGGTGAATATGAGACGGACAAAAACAATTGCAGAATCCAAGATTAAAACTGATAAATTGGATGCGAAAACTATTGCACATTGTCTACGAACAGGGTTCATTGCAACGGCATACATACCACCAAAACATATCATGGAACAACGGAACATTCTCAGACATCGTATGTCACTACGGAAGGAACTAGTCAGATACAAGAACAAAATTCATGCAATTCTTCTCAGGAATGGAATACAACATCGAGGCTACAGCGATCTGTTCGGTGTAGGAGGAATGAATTTCCTCCAGCATATAACAATTCCTGATTCTGAACAGTACAGCCTCACAAGTTATCTGAATATTGTAGAGGCTTTATTGAAGGAAAAGACACAGATAGAAAAGAAAATAGAAACACTCTGTAAAAACAACCATCAAGCTATGCTTCTTACTAGTATACCTGGAATCAGCTACTACAGCGCGATGATCATTCTCATGGAAATGGGTGAGGTACAGCGATTTTCTAATCCAAAGAAGCTCTGTAGTTATGCAGGGCTCGTACCACGGACAATCCAATCTGGAAGTCATGTATATCATGGAAGAATCTTGAAGGAATGTAATCAGAATATAAAATGGATCTTAGGCCAATGTACCCATATACATATACGACATTGTCCGAGTAGTTTGATAACCAAACTCTATTGCCGAGTAGAATCAAAAAGAGGAGCGAATAAAGCTACTGTTGCAGCAAGCAGAAAATTGCTTACCTGTATTTGGCATATGCTCATGAAGGATGAAACATTTAAGTACGACAACGACAATTAGAGATTTGAAGTGTTTTCATAGGTATTTCATGCTTAAAGTATAAAATCACTTATACTTTATTAGCCATTTCCAAAGAGGAATATATTTTATTCCAATATTATCTGTTTGTTCTAACTCCTTTGTAAGAATAACAATTTTTGCATTTTTATGTTTTTCTTTAAACTCTAGCAATCCTTCTCTTTCTCTTTTAGATATATCATCTGTGTATGTTACATTTATTGCAGTTAGGTTGTCTTCTTCTTTAACAATAAAATCTACCTCTCTTTTTCCTTTCCAAAAATAAACTTCTTTACCCCTTCTTTTTAATTCTATTAAAACAAGGTTTTCTGCAAGTTTACCTAAGTCATCTGAAAATTTAAATGAAACAGCGTTTCTAATACCTGTATCTATAGAATAACATTTCATATCTTTTTTTACTGCTGATTTAATCTTCCATGAAAAAAATGGGATAACAAAAAACAAAAACACTTCCTCAAAGTATGGAACATATTTTTTAACAGTATCATAATGTAGATTTAATGACCTAGCAATACT
>WJIV01000283.1 GCA_014730055.1 Candidatus Bathyarchaeota archaeon | reverse complement strand
GTTATAGTGGGTGGTGGCTGATTGAGTAGTTCTAGAAGAAAGATGCTAGCTGCCCAAGAAGATATTGCTAATGAGATCGTCGATTTAGCTAAACGTAAAGATATGACTGTATATCAGACTGTTAATGATATCTTAGAACAGGTTATTCGTGTAGATAAGATGGGGTTCACCCTAGAAGAGGTTGTCGAAGAGCGCTGGATGTTAGAGCGAGCCAGAGAAATAGGTTTTACATTCACTATAGAACATCTACTTTACCTTACAGTTGATGCAGCTTTTAAGGAGAACTCTGAAAAATTCCTCAAGATTTGGAGGGATATGGGACACTGGTATGGTAAATACTTCGATGCGAAACATGAGGAGCCAATGGAGGCATTTAAAGCCGCTCTTGAACTATTGACTATTGGCTCGGCTGATTACTACTTGGATGTAAAAAGTCGCATAGTTTCCATATCTTTTCTGGGGGAAAGGCTGACATCTGGATACATTGAACTTTTTTCGGAATTTTTAGAGGCCCTTATGAATGTATTTGAATATGATCTACATATGAAGGAGTCACGTAAAGGAATCCTAAAGATGGAGTTTAGGCGGTGATATATTGGTAGAGAGCTTATTCGATAACACGAAGCTTATTCCAGTCCCTGAAAAAATTGTGGATGAATTAACCCGTGTTGCAAATCGAAGGGGAGTTAGCATATCAGTATATGCTGCAGAAATATTTCGGGAGGCTATAAGAGCAGAGATGCTAGGGGCTGAACTAAAAGAAGCAGTCGATCTTTGGAAGCTTATCAGTGTTCATAAAAACGCTGGAAATTTAAATATACCCAGAAGTAATTTTGGTGATCTTATTAAACTGCATATTAAAAATGATTTAGATCTTAAGGAGATATGGTTCGATTCTGGTAGGTGGTATGGAGCTTTCTGTTCCACACAAATCGAGGATGATAATATATTTAGTTTTCTGGAGAAGGATCTTTTACTTTCATGGAATCTTGATGAGGTGGAGATAAAGGATGAAGATCACATTGTTTTTGTACGCTGTGCATCATTTAGTATTTCACATGAATTGACCAACTTGTTAGTTGAGTATCTGTTGGGGGTCTTTTATGAATTAGGATACAATGAGACCGAAAAAGATATCCTCAGAGGATTAGTGCAACTTAGGTTCGTCCAAAAACCAGAGGAAATTAACATATAAGAATCAAATATTATGTGTTAGTAATTAGTTTATTTAGATTTTTAAATCTTTAGCTATCCAATACTGATTCTCAATATATATAATAGATAAATCTATTGAACCATATAATACCCTTTTAACCTCTTCATACTTCCATAAAGCTCATTTTTACATAATTTTGTCTCATTTCTTGTATACATTATCGGGGTTATTGTAGACATAGCTTTAAGTATCAAACTAAGTTTTTTTTGTTCGATCGTTAGCAGGGTAGAGAAAGCTATCGATGCTTAACCCTGCTGCACGATAAAATAAGGTGAAAAAGAAAAATGAATAGTAAGAAAGCGATAACACTGCTAATACTAGCAACAATGATGATGGCATTAGTCCCTACAATTTCTGTAAAAGCAGTAGATGCAACGGGATTATCAGATAACTCAGGTCAATATGGAGATACAATAACAGTATTTGGTGATGGATTAGTTTCTGGTTTTGATGTTAGTGTTTACTGGGACAATGCTGGTAAAGAAACATTTACCAGTGGCTCAGGCAAACTAAACACAACAGAGGCAGAGCCTGACGGAACATTTGAAATTAATTTTGATGTTCCAGTAGGAGTTGCAGGTCCACATTACATATGGGTAAAAGATTCAGAAGGGAACGTAGATTCTCAACCTCTTCAGTTCACAGTATTACCTAAACTAGAAACAGATCCTAGCTCAGGCTTAGGAGGCGACGAAGTCTCATTGATGGGATATGGTTTCGGTGAAGAAGTAGATATTGACGAGGTTAACATTACAGACGATTTTGGTGAAACTGTAAACTATGGCTCAACTGAAACAGATGAATATGGGTCATGGAGTCTTAGCTTCGATGTCCCTGAGGTAGATTATCAGGATTACACAATTACCGCTATGGACACTGAAGGAAATACAGCCAATGCCGAGTTCACAGTTGGTGCCTCGATAACACTTAGCAAGGATATTGGCCCGGTCGGGACATACCTAAGAGTTGAAGGAAGAGGATTTACAGAGGACGCAACAATCGATATTGGTGACATTGTTATAGGCGAAGCCCCAACTTGGTTTACCTGTTGGATAGATAACGACGATGATCCAGTTGAGGTCAATTCACAGGGAAAATTCAGAGCAGATATAGTTATACCAAGCGCCCCTGATGGCGAATGGGAAATAATGGTCACAGAGAACAGCGTAAACGCATACTCTGCTGACGCTGACTTTGAAATTGAAGAAGAAGGCCAAGCTGAGATCGAAGTAAGCCCTGAATATGGACCAGTTGGTTCTAGAGTAACTGTTATGGGCTATAACTTCTCACAGTTAAACGGGTTAGATGTGGTTATTTACGTCGATGGTACGGAGGTCGAAACCTTTGAAACCGATAGCGATGGTACCTTTGAGGGAACTTTCAGGTTACCAGGTGCAACCGGAACCGCTGTTGTAATGGCGGAACAAGCAGATCAATTCATAGAGGCAGACACAAATTTCCGTGTCGGATCTATATCCGTTATCTTGACTCCTGACGAAGGTCCAGCCGGTACACGTATTACACTATCAGGGGCAGGATTTAGTGAACCTGATGGTGAAGAGTGGAGTGCTACTTTCGGAGGAGAGGAATGGATTGAAGAAACAGATATACCCCTAAATGGGGTTATAACTAAGAATGATCTGTGGGTACCATCCATGGAACCTGGTGTATACGAGGTAGTTGTAACAGAAGTGGAAACTGATATCCAAGTAACTGCTGAGTTTACAATAACTGAAAATACTTATGTCGAACTCAGCCCAATGGTTGCTCCAAATGAATATAATGTTACTATAATGGGTTATAATTTCGCAGAGCTACCTGAAGATCCAGACTTGGACTTCCTCTTATACAACGAGACAGACGAGTGGGATCTTGACGTATTCTACGAAGGTTCTGTCGTCGAGCTAGAGGCAGATCCTGATTGGGAAGACGACTATGACATGGTCTACTTCGAGGGCTGGTTCCTAGTTCCTGAGGACGAGGAAATTGGTATAGGTGATTATATGATAAATGTCACTGACGGTGAGGGCATGATGGCTCACATCGAGTTCAGCGTTGTCGAGGAAACACAATCGATTAGTCCAAGGAAACAAGTATTTGCCATAAGTGACACTGTATCATTTAACATAGAGCTCAGCTTTGCGGAAGTAGACTCTTACATAGAGATCTATGATCCTGATGGTGATCTGTTCTGGACAACTGATCCATTCGTAGATGAAGAATGGGTACAGGTAGGAACAATTGAGAGAGTTCCATACTATGAGCAGACAGCGGGTGGAAACCCAATGCTTCTGTTGAGTGATGCTCCATTAGGTGAGTATACCTGGGAGTATTATCAGGACGACGATGACCTCATTGATGAAGGTGTGTTCACAGTTGAATCAGCACCAGAAGACGTGATTGCTGGACAGATAGAGGATCTCAACAACCAGTTGGATGATCTATCTTCACAGGTTGATGGCGTAAGCAGCGAGATAGCTAATATGCAGAGTGACATTGATGCGGCAAATCAGGCAGCAAATTCAGCAAGAGAAGCAGCTGAAGCAGCCAATGACGCAATTAACAATGTTGCTGATCAAGCCAGTCAGGCACAGCAAGCAGCAGAACGTGCAGCCGATGCAGCCGAGCAAGCACAAGAGGCAACACAAGGACTAACTACATTAGTCTATGGAGCCATAGGTGCGGCTCTAGTAGCAGCTCTAGCAGCAATAGTATCGCTGATGCAAATAAGCCAGAAAATCGCTGGCTAAAACCCCTTTTTTTATTTATTTCTAATTTAATTACTGTTTTTTGAAAGGTACATTCAATAAAAGCTCAATCCAGTAATTAAGATGATTAATAGCTTCCAAACCTTCTGATGATGTTATTTTTACTTCGATATTCTCTGTAAGAAGATGTTTTTTTATTCTCTCTATTTCATTAAGTAAAATATTCTTATCCGAATGATCATTTAAAGTAACTTTAGAAAGTTTGTCATCCCAGATTCTAAATAATGTGACAGTGAATAAACGGTGATATTCCTCATTGAAAAAATCAACTTTATTTTTCGACATCTGTATTGACGTTCTAAATAATGTCTCTAATAATTCATAGATCTCATTTAATAACTCAGGCATGAACCTTTTATCAATTAAGTCATGAAAGTTATCAAGAGAAAAATTGTATATTTTAGAATCACCCATTAAATTGATATCCCTGTAGATTAGTTCAAGTTGGTAAAAGTAATCGTTGATTTTATCCCATTCTACAGGACCATTTGAAGATTTTAATACTTTGAAT
>WJIV01000282.1 GCA_014730055.1 Candidatus Bathyarchaeota archaeon | reverse complement strand
TACGAGTTTATGCTTGAAGGAATCAACAAACATAATATCTACCACACGGGACAGGTAATACTAATAAGAAAAACAAACCCATGTCAAGTCCTAATACATAACCTAAGTTTCCTCTTGCTTCCACTCCTTAACAATTTCAACCGCTTCTAATACATCAGTAGCAGAAGCATCAGCTATATGAGAAAGCTTTCCGTTATTTCTAATATGAATGGTATTTTACCCAAGATTCTTCGGGTAGACGTTCAATTGTTGAGGAAAAAAATAGACTAAAGACATGTCTTATCCTTCGGCTACATTGTTAAGCGTGCTTCCTAACTGGGAGTTGTACATTTTTTATTGACAGATAGGATCACGCGCATACGGTAAGATATAAGACTGGAACAAGACGTTTATCTATTTTCCTTGAAGTTTCTTGGAATTGATGCGAAACTATAATCATTTGTTTAATGAGCATACATGCCCACCAGAGAAAACAAGAAAAATATTACAAAAAATCAGGTAACCCATAAAGAAGGGAGCACTTAGGGGACAGTCAAGTTACAACTCGCAAAACCCATCCCATATGATTTAATCAAAAAGATAATTGAATACCGAGTAAAAGAAAAACGCCAATAGCCTTTTCGTACCATTTTTGTACTGTGGGAAATCCTAATCTTTGTTACAGGATTACGTGCAGCAACAAAGAATAGTGTAACATAATTGGAAAGCGTTTTTCTCTTTCCGTTTTCTTTGGATAACTATGATGTTCACAAGCAACCGAGATATTTCAGTAGGTGTAGATAATCTTGAGCTAGCTATTGAGTTCTATGAAAAAACATTAGGATTTAAACCAGTGAAGGCAAAGACAAATCTCCACGTTTATAACACTGGACATTTTACTCTCTACGTTGAAAAGAGCGAACCGCATTCACCAATACTAAGCTATAATGTCGAGAATCTTGAAGAAGCTAAAAGGCATCTTCAGGAAAATGGTTGCAGTATTCTTGTTGAACGTGAGAAGAGTCTGTACATTAAAGATCCATTTGGAATAGTATGGGATATAATTGAGAAATAACTTGCATGTATGCAAAAGTTAAGAGTATCTCGGAAAAATTATATAATGGATTAAGCCGACGCATATACAATTTAAACATTTTCAAGCAGGGTTAATTAAAAAAATAGATATCTAGTGATATTTTTTCTTGTTATAGAGTACCTCCCTCAACCTATGACCAGGAAAGACAGACCTAGAAAATAAAATAAAAAGTGAAGGAATCTACAACTATGGTAGCCCAAATTGCCTCAAAGCAATCAGGGATACAATATTATTTGCCGAAACGCTCTGGCGCGCGGTGTCTAAATAGATCCTCTATAAGGGCTCTAGGGTGCACTTGCATTAGGGGTAATTTTTTCATCCGGAGGTTGGATTGATTTAGTAGAGTCCTTAATATCGTTCTCATTTTGATTTGCCGTTAAAGATTCTTTTACAGCTGGGTTTTTGAGTTTGTCTCGTATATTGGAACTCTCAAATTCAGCTAGGGCATCATCTATTCTTTTTCGAGCTTGAGTTAACTCCGTTAAGGAGACATCCTCCCCTGACTCTATTCTTGTTCTAAGTCCCTGAATCTTTTCCTCAGCAATAACTAGTTCTCTTAGGGCGTTTCTTGCCTGTAGTTTTTCTTGTGGAGATAAACTGCGTCTAATCTTATTTATTGCAGCTTCGAGGACGTACGTCTGGTTAAGTAATCTTTCAGAATATTCATATTTAAGCTGCAATTGTACAGGGCTTGATATCGTTTCTAAAATTATGACCATTTCATCATATTCTTGCCTGGCTTGGACTATTTTTTGACTTGAATCACTATACTTACCCTGCTCCCTGAGTTCATATGCCTCATCCAAGAGAATTTTAATCTCATCCAATTTATCCCGTGCTTGGTCTATAGTTATTCCTTCTCTCTCAAGGCTTAGCAACGTCTGATTAATCTTAGTAACAAAAGTTTTAGCTCTCATGAATTCGTGCTCGTTTGAGCTTGCCTCTGGTGGTATTTTAATGGGCAGTGAACCAGTTCTTTGAGCCTCCTCCAAGATATTATGATATATGTTCAGAACTTGGTTAATTTGATTTATAGCATCTATTTTCTGATTCTTCTCCCAGAGTTCCTTAGCTTGGTTTTTAATCGTTATAGCTCTGCTTAATTTAACACTTAGGCCCGGGGCGGCTGTCTTTCCTCTACGCATAATGTAAAGTTTAATACTCTGTTCTAGGCTCTCGGTATTTTGTAATAGGTTCTTGTATATGGTATCAAGCCCAGCTCTTGATAGTATTATCTCTTGTTGTTTCGCAATCTTACCATCAATGTATAGTTTTGCAGTATATCTTCCCAGCATTGCGTTCTCTGGTACTGCAATCGATATGTTGAATTGTCCGCCCGTAGATGCGTTTGTCTCAGAGCTAATATTGAACCCAGCCGAGTTTTCAAGTTCTACTGAGATACTTGCTCCCGGGTTAGCTGTACCATTTATATTTATTCTCTCTCCTACTCTTACGAATTTCTTTGCATCTGAACTTACCTGAATTTGACCAAGATCCGGACTGACGACTATTGTTGGTAATAAGAGTACTAGCATTAAAGTAGCAAGGAGAGCCTTTCGATAAACTATGTCACATTCCCTGTTACTGTCTAATGACTCCGTTGTATTAAAGGAACAGGGGACAAGAATTTGGAACAACTGTTTCATTTTCTATACCTTCCATGTATGCTAACCAGGCTCTGTCCACCGACTTTTCTTTCCTTAAGAATATCCTGCTCTTTTAGCCTCCTAATCATCCGCCAGAGACTGGTTCTGGGTATATCGAATCTTTTACGTATCTCGTTAGCAAATAATTCTCCCCTGTTTTCAGCTATGTACCTTATTACTTCCTTTTCATCCATCCTCAGTCTTGGATTTTCCTCAAAGATCCTTTCCAAGTCAGCTATAATGGGGGATATTTCGTGCTCTTGTTCTCTACCCCAGCGTGAATAAACTAAAAATGTTCCAAACAGGAGAAATAATACACCCCCACCTATATAGTAGAGAAAAGTACGCTTAGGCTTCTCAGCATTATCAGCCATAATCTTACTCTGCAAGGCTTGACTTTGAGCCGTAACATATTCCCCACCCTGATAAGCTATCAAGGCCTCCTCGTGAATAGCTTCAGCTTCCTCCAGTCCCTCTGTCCGGTGCTCCAATTTTGCACTCTGAATGGATAACTTGGCCTGGTCTATACTCTCCGCGGCCTGAGATGCAAGTTCCCATGTATTGTCCGCTTCCTCTATGGCATCCTGTGCGAGATCAATGGCTGTTTCGTAGTCGTTTTGATT
>WJIV01000006.1 GCA_014730055.1 Candidatus Bathyarchaeota archaeon | reverse complement strand
GTCCACTCTCCGTTAAGGTATATGTGGTACTTGTGGTCCTTCGCCAGTTTGTACTTGTACGCCATGTATTCCCCTGGGGGGATCTCGCCCTCCTTTATTACGGTTGATCCTATTGGGTTTTCAATATCGATTATTCTGCTGGAGTCGATGTACCGGTAGGCATTAACAGGATTTTGTTTGGTGATGAAAAGTATGATGATGAATAGTGTGCCAGTTAGTATGACCTTCTTTAGATTAGATCTGGTCCTTACTGTATCGGGGGGGTTTTTCACTTTGTGAGAAACAGATTTGTAGAATATTAAATAATTATGGATTATTGTTACTATAAAAACTGACGTCTTTTAAACTATCAATTATTGGGAATAGAGGTTATTATAACCATCCTGTGCGTATTGTTTTGAACTATAATACTTCAGTTTCTTTATTGTTTTAGTTGACTGGTTATTATGGATCTATAGTAATTAAAGAGAAGTATCTTCCATATTGTTTAATTTAAAATCTCGTCGTGTTGGTTTATAATGAAGCTCGGGATGAGGTCAAAGATACCTTTACTATTATCTGTAAACGTCTTGATCTTTTTCTATATAATTTTCATCTACTCTCCCAGTGTTCCCATAAAGGATGATGTGACCATCTCGTGTAGTGTCAAGACTGAGAACGACATACACAGTAATAGTAGTATAAAATACATAAGTGGCTACGTGAAAAACTTCAGCAACGATACCTTATACGACCTCTCTGTCCATATAGAGTCTGACAGCGAGGGGGAGTTGAGTGTATACTCCACTGATATCGGTGTGCTTGGCCCAGGTGAGGTGAAGACGTATCTTATCGACCTTGAGAGGTATACTGATGATTTTAAGGTAATAAAGAAGTGGGCGACTTATCGAAAGGGAAACTCGTAAGGCGCTCGACTTTTTTGTGTTTTTGTGTAAACTAAATATAGAGGATATATTAAGAAGTAATGCCATTATATATTGTTATGGTGTCTTCTCGCAGGTCTAGTTTGAGCCGGATTATGGAGATTGAGAGGGAGATCCAGGAGATAAAAAAGTCACAGGATTTCAAGAAGATTAACGAGAACATTCAGATCTTAGAGTCTAATAGTGGTAGTAGGAGTATTCGGGTTGATTCGCCTGAGAATAATGAGGAGATTCTACTGAGAAGGAATACTGATGAGGCCAAGGAGATAACGCAAAGTTACCAGGATTTGCGTAAGACCTATATCGACAAGCTCAAGGAGCTTGAGAACGAGAAGACCCGGCTGAAACGGGAACTATTTGGCTAGTTAGCAGAGCCTTCTGGTAATTAAACTAATATTGACAGTTGTGGGTATGAGGTTATGCGATGCAGTAGATGTGGCAAAGAGTTTGAGGTACCCTCACTTCACGCGATAACTGAGATAACCAGTTCACCGGATTCACAGCTGACCCCTCTGTGTCCCTACTGTTACGCTATTCTTGACTTGGATGAACAGGAGTAACTGCTTTCAATAATATTCTTTAATTCTAATTGCGGATTCTGTATGTAATCATGAGACCTATCGACGGGCGTTTCTGGAAGGTATTGCTATTTGCCAGTATCTGTTTCACGTTTCTTGGCTTATTTTCTTTGACGGGTCTCAGGGAGAACATTAGCGGGGATAGCATCCCGAACAGGCCTCAGCATGGTCCTCCCATTGAGTACAACTGGGATAAAGCTGTCCCCATAGTCATATTGACCGTATTATCGATTGCAGTGGCGGTGTTCAGCTGGCATCAGCTAAATGGGCTATGATTCAAGGCCGAAGCGGCTTAAGCAGAAGATTAAGCAGTAATTTTATACACTTCGATGTCTATCTCGTCCTATGGCGAAGTTGAAGATCACTGTCTTGAAGAGGCAGAGCCCGGACGAGATTTTCGATGAATTACCGGTGGAACGCAGAGACTGGATGGTGCCCTGTGAGATATACGAGGATGGCCAGGAGTTCCTCCTGGATAGCCTGTCCATGCCTGACGGCTTCTGTGGTTCCGCTTGGCAGACGATCTATCCTAATGCACGTACCTTGATCTATGGAGGCGACTTGCCTTTCTTCGATGAGAAAGGGACCTCGGTTACCTGCTGTGCGGATGGTATGCGGCCTGTTATCTTCAAGCTCGAGAGGGTTGAGTAGCCCCTTACATTTTTTTCGTAATTAATATTAGAGTCAGTTCCTCTGTCATCTATGGTGAATTATTTGGATAAGGTTGTCTTGCTCAGGTGTAGGGGAGATTTCGATGAGACCTTCAGGGCTGGCATTGATCTCCTCGGGGGTTATGAGCCCCGGTCCCCCTTTGTCATAAAGCCGAACCTCTGTACTGGTGATGATCATACAGGTTGCGCGAACGTCAAGCTTGAGGTGGTGGAGTCTCTCGTTAGCTATGTCCTGGAACAGGATCCCGGGGCGGTCATCAGGATAATGGAGTCTGATAGCATGTCCAAGTACGCGGATAAGGCCTTTGAGAGGTATGGCTACAGGGCTTACGCTGAGAGGCTGGCGGATGAGGGAGCAAGCGTCGAGCTGATTAACCTGAGTAAATCACCCCTAACGAGGTTCAACTTCAACGGGGACTATTTTAAGCACCCTGAGCTACCGGAGGCACTCTCCAGTACGGGGGATATTGCCTCCATAGCGCTGGCTAAGACTCATAGCCTGACCATGGTGACGGGGGCCTTGAAGAATATGTTCGGCCTTCTGCCCCGTAAGGACCAGGCCTTTTATCACTCCAGTATTCATGAGGTGATCCTGGACTTGAACCTGATGTTCAGGAGCAGTCTATGCATTATTGACGCCCGGATGGGCCTGGAGGGCGTGATAAGCGGCACCCCCAAGGAGGTTGGGTGCCTTATACTGGGTACTAATCCTGTCTCTGTCGACTCTACGATGGCCAGGGTTATGGGTTTTGAGCCGGAGAGGATCCGTCACATTGTTGAGGCGTCCGAGCATGGGCTGGGAAGTATGGATCCCAAGGTTCTTGGAGACGAGGTTGATGCCCTCTCTGTAAGGTTCCGGGAGCCCTCTGGTCTCAAGAAGAGTGCGGTCCTCTGAGTCTCAGACTTTTATATCCAAGATGCGTGAATTTACTGAAATGTCCTCTAATGATAACGTCGTATGTCCAAAGTGCGGTGAGAAGATGAGGGGCGGTCACGCCTTCATCGAGATGGATGTCTTCTCAAGGAATCACCTCTACGGGATGAACCCATTTACGGGTATCAATATCCCCACAGATGATGGGGACTCCAAGGCCTCGAGGCTTATGTGGCGGGAGAGGACCGGGCGGAGGAGCGGCTGGCTCTTCAAGAGTGATGAGGAGGAGACCATGATAGTCCGGGGCCATCGGTGCCCCTCCTGTGGTTTCCTGGAGTTTTACGCTGGATCGGAGTAGAGGTCTAGGCTTCGTTTTAGTGTCTCTATCTCTTGTCGTAGGTTTCTTCTGGCTGTCTGCTCGTATTTCTTCTTGAAATAGCTGGTGTGGTAGATGTCTCTCCGCTCTAACATGCCCTGAAGAAATCTTATCCTCTTCCTGGCGTATTCCTTCGTGGAAAGGTGAGAGTATTCTCTCCTTATCTTCTTCGTGTAATCTCTGTATTGTTCTGCAGGTTGACCAAGTATTGATAGATCTATATCGAGGAGAAGCTGAGTATCTTTGTCCCTCGCTTCCTCCCTATGTTTTGTTGCCTTAATCATTTTACTGACCTTTCTCGCCTGTCCCCCGGGGAGACCTATTTCTAGAAGGGTTTTCTCTGCGTATTCTGCGCTTTTATCCTCGTTGTCGTCTCTCTCTGGATCGTATACTGCGTCGTGAAACCAGATGGCCAGCTCGATTAGTCTTGGATCAATTGCCAGGTTTCTCACTTTATCGAGCTCTTTTAGGCTGCTTTCAATGTGATTTATCTCGTGATAGTGTCTACTGGGGGAGGTATATCTCCTCAGAAGCGATGCATATACGTGGGGCCTGGGTTCCATGTTGAGGGAAAGGCACAGGGCTAACCATCTGGTCAGGGTGGCTTCTATCATATGCATTATACTCATTGAATACTTTCATATCACTCTACCCCCCCCCCCGGGGG
>WJIV01000281.1 GCA_014730055.1 Candidatus Bathyarchaeota archaeon | reverse complement strand
GTTCTCTTCCCTCACCAATCTCGAAATTTGTATTTATCTCAAATATCTCGGTGTCTACCCCCATCACCTGCGCGGTATATTTCTCTCCAGTTATCTCATAGTTTGCATAATTAGACTGCATAGCAGCTACGTTCTCAATTTCTGGTAAGCGGCTGATAATTTCCCTATCTCTCCAGTCAAGAAATTGCACTGTATTAAGAGCCTGAGGCCCCGAAAGTGTACCACCAGACTCACCTGGAAGGATCATAATAGTATTAGCCCCAAGTATGTCTAACTGACCTGTTATCTCAGCATTCATCCCTTGAGTTATGGACACAAGCCCAGTTACTGCAGCACAGCCAATTAGAATGCCGAGAAGGTTAAGTGCGAACCTAAATCTCCTCTCGTTTATTCCTTCTAGAGATATTTTTGCGATGTCTCCTAATTTCAAAGGTCTCACCAAATAGGTAGGATTCTACTATTTAACGAGATGTTTGGTGAACCATAGCATATAAACATACAGTAGTCGAAAGTTGAACAAGCAGAGATAATTATATGACCATATTATTTGTGGATTATTTTGGGTCCCTAGTTATTACCTTATACCACCACTTGAAAACGGGCATCATAAGGATAATCCAAGAACCAAAAATATTTAACAATTTAATCATCTCGGCACTCATCCCAATCACTAATATATAAAAAAGATATAGAATACTAATCTATAATACTTTCCATTTATATATCTATTAAAATCAATACATATATAGATAAATTCATTTAAATCAATATAATTAAAACAATATATAATTTTAATAATGTATTAATTATAATTCTTATCTTTTATTTATTTCATCTATTCTCTTATCAAGTTCTTTTATTTTATCTGAAGTTTTTTTAAGTTCCATATCATGTTTTCTTAATAGTTCTAGTATTAGTTCTATTCTTTTATCTATCTCATTTTCTTTCATTTCAGCCAGTTTCCTATCTAACTGATGAAGTGATTCTATTTATTCACATATGATTAATTTCTAAATAAAATGGGAAAAATTATTCAATTTTTACCATCGGTTCTCCGCAACAAACAAGCTGTCCAGGACCATTCTCTAGTACCTTTACCTTGTTGCCACATATCTCACATAAATAGACTTCATTTAGGTTAGTCATGAATTTTAATGGGTTATTCTGAAATATTAATGTGATCAAATCTCCAATCGATTACATTATTAATCCAATGTTCTTGATCCCTGCGTACATCCTTATGAGTCCAAGTAAGAATGGATAGATATAGGAGACATTGTTGAAGGTCTCAATTTTCTCGGAGATATACATTGTTAGTCCTATTATGCTAACTAGAAGAAGAATATCGATTGTGAGCCATAAGCCTGCTCCGATTAACCAGGAAGCTATAGGATTTGATTCGTAGTATCCAATATAAAGTCCGTATCTCGTTGTTACTTGGTCTAGCATAACTCCTCCGACCATTATTGAGTAGGCTAGGAGCTTTCTGGACTGATAGAGATACCTATAACTCATTATTATAGAATAGTGTTACTGATCAGTATAATATCTTAACGTAATTACACATTAAAAACGGTTGATTAACTGGTGTTTTACATATAGATCATAAAGATATAACACTAATATCATTAACATAAACAACTTAAAATGTCCGTAATTTTTATGTTATTTTTGAATTTATAATATAATTATCGCATGTATAGTTCTGTGGTTGTTACATACATACAAATTAAATAATACTCTTAATCGAAAAAGAGATTGAATAAAGAGCGTACTCAGATAAATTATAGGTGATAAAAATACCGAGAAATAACTCCAATCCAAAGAGCGTCCTTCTAGCAACAAGAGTGACCCCAAAGATAAAAGCGATCGTGGAGCAGATGGCACTGAGAGAGGGTCTAAGTGTATCGGAGTGGCTTAGAAACCTTGTAGTCTTGGAGTTGAAGAATAGTGAGGCTCTTCCTTCCGTTTTAAGAATTCCTGAGTACGACCTCGTTATAGACCTTGATAAATAGCCCAAAGGGTTAAACTAATTACAGGAAATATACCAACTGATCCTATGGATGTATATGCCGTAATCATGGCTGGAGGGGCTGGTACACGTTTATGGCCTCTGAGCACTAAAGAGAAGCCAAAACAAGTTCACAAGTTAGTGGGTGAAAACACATTATTTCAGGATGCGGTACGAAGAGTCAAATCCTTGGTGGGTCTGGATAATATATTTATCGTAGCCGGCGCTGGGCATGTTCCTGAGTTGAAGCTTCAAGAGCCAGATATACCCAATGAGAACTTCATAGTGGAACCAAGCGGGATGGGAACCGCGCCTTGCATAGGTCTGGCAGCGATTCACCTTGAGAGCTTAGACCCTAAGTCAGTTATGATTGTTCTGACCGCGGATCATCATATTGGGGATGTGGGGTCTTTTAGAGAGGCATTATTAACTGCAATAGAGGTAGCGGAGAAAGGTTATCTTGTGACTCTGGGAATTAAGCCCAATGAGCCCTCCACTGGCTATGGATATATTGAGCATGGGCATATCTTGGATACTGAGTGGGAACATGATGTTCTCAACGTAAAGCGCTTTACTGAGAAACCCGATTTCGAGAACGCTGCACGCATGGTGAAATCAGGCAAGTACTCATGGAACAGCGGGATGTTCATCTGGAGAGTAGATAGAATACTCGAGGAGTTCAGAGACCAGATGCCAGGATTATCAGAGCAACTAGGAAAAATCAGTAAGGCAATAGGATCACATAATTATAAAAAAGTACTCGAGGAGTCGTGGAAATATGTTCCTAAGGAGACAATTGACTATGGCATAATGGAGAATGCATCAAACGTAGCTGTAATCCCAGTGGATATCGGCTGGTCAGATCTAGGTTCCTGGAGCAGCCTAATGGAAATTCTTACCGCTGATGAAAATGGTAACGTTATAAGAGGTAACCATATTGGGGTTGATACCCAAAATAGTTTAGTATACGGTGGAGAACGAATAATTGCTACGATAGGTATCAAAGACCTGGTAATTGTGGATACGGGAGAAGCCTTACTGGTATGTAATTTAAATCATGATCAGAAAGTTCGAGAAATAGTGAATAGACTCAGAGAATCTAACAATTAGAATATACCTCCATTTCGATCTGAAGGAAAAGCTAGTATATCAGAAAATCATGATCAATACTGGATAGAATGATCTTACAGCTATTGCTTCTGATGATAGCAGTTCTAGGTGCCTCCGTATACACATTAATCAAAGAGGAGAAAAAAACCGGGTTCGCCAAAGGACACGACAAGTTCAGGTTTACTCTATTTGGGGTACTTGGAGTTAGCCTAGGGTTATGGTTCTTCCTTGGAAGTTATGGGCCGTGGTTGGCCGTAGCAATAGCCTGGGCTTATCTCGTTTTCTCATTTTTCAGATAACTAATATTTGAGAACTTAATCGTCAATTATAATTAATCATATCCAATGCAGATAAATATTCGATCCGCACAAAATACAAAGATCGGTGAAGGAGTCAATGAATTATTATCCAGAGTTAGAGCCCTACGAGTTCAAGAATATATACTCCGCATTAAATGAAAGAAATAAACCCATTCTCGTTCGGTTTGACATCAACTCCCCAGTAGGAAGTAATGGCAGAATCAGCCTTGGTAACGGAAATATCAACCTACGATTAGAAGAAAATGGCTACCTTCTAAGAGCCTACTCAAAATTGGGCCCCCTTGTCCTCATGGCACACCAGGGAAGGAAGAACCCAATAGGGAGAAAACCTGATAAGGACTTTGTAAACCTCCTCGATCATTATCAAGTACTAATGAATATCTCAGGTATCAGGATTCATTTTGTGGAGTGGACTGAGGGAGAATCTTGGCTTGATTACTCGAAGAATGTAGAAAAACATCTCCGAGTCATGAAAAAGGGGGAGGCATTACTAATGGATAATGTTAGGATCTGGGACTTTGAGAAGGATTTCCAACAAGACGACTGTCCTTATATAGACTTTTTCGAAGACCTAGAAATTTCCGCTTTTATTAACGATGGGTTACCGGTATGGCACAGAGACGACTCAAGCCTTATGTTTGGTAGATTCGTTGCTCCCACCTTTATCGGGCATATCTCCATGAAGGAGCTAAGGATCCAGCACAAAATCATGAACGATCCGGGTAAGAAGGTAATCATAATTGGAGGAAAAAAGCCAAAATTCGAGGCCATACCCAACCTGGTCGAAAAGATGGATGTTCTAACGGGCGGTGTAACGGGAATCTTGACGACAAATCTTAGTGGTTATGATGTGGGGCCTCTTAACGAAGCGCTATTGGAAAACATATTCTCGGGAATGGAGAAGGAGATAGGAGAATTTGATAGGATAGTTCAGGAATACGAGGTTGGGCACCCAGTTGACTTTGTCCTCTCTCAGCGGAATAATCTCTCGGAGAGTAACAGGGTTAGCGTTCCCATTGAGGACCTGAGGAAACCTGAGTACGAGGATTATGAGATATTTGATATCGGTCCTGAGACCGTTCGTACTTACTCCAACAAGATTAACCGTGGAAGATATGACTGGAGGATAAGAGCTGGACCATGTGGAGTATACGAGGAGGATTTTGGAAATGGTATAAGACTAATCGAGTCCATTCTGGGAACCGGGTTCGTAGCTATTGGTGGAGATACCGTTGAAGAACTACAAAAGTTTGAGATCTGCAAGCCAATTATTTACTCAGACGGTGCGGTGATGCTGGGTGGGGGTTCGCATCTTGATGGGTTCGCAGGTATACCTTACCCTTGTATCGAAGATCTGATAAGATCGAATTAAGAGGATGCATTTTCCACCTTTTTTTCGAAGAAGTTTTAAGAATATGATTGTATATTTGGCTTAGGTTCCTTAAGACTCCTTATAAATGAGGATGTTTTTAGGGGTACGAAGTGATCAATTTGGCAGAGAACTCATTACCAGACGAACGAGACCTTGAGATCAACGTTGAGAACGTTGTAGCCTCAGCTGATATCAATCAACAGGTGGATCTTCTTAGCATACTAAAGGTTTTCAGGAATGTAGAATACAATCCAAAACGCTTCCCTGGACTTGTCTTCAGGCTAAAACGGCCCAAGACAGCTACACTAATTTTTAGTTCAGGTAAGATGGTCTGCACTGGAGCAAAATCCGAGAAAGAAGCAAGGTCAGCCGTCAAGAAGGTCGTTCGGGAGTTGAAAGCCAATGATATCGTTATTCTGAACAAGCCAGTAATTGAGATACAGAATATGGTCGCCTCCGCAAACTTGAAGAGACAAGTGGATCTGGAGCTTGCTGCGGATCTCCTTGAGAACGTGATGTACGAGCCGGAGCAATTCCCGGGGTTGATCTACCGTATGCCGGATCCCAAGACTGTGCTTCTAATATTCTCTTCGGGTAAGATAGTCTGTACTGGAGGAACAAGTGAAAGGATGGTTCACAGATCCGTTAATACCCTTTATGATCTATTGGATGACTATGACTTATTCTTTTAATTTTAAAAACTAATTCTGACATTACGCTATCTCCCAATGTATCAGTAAAAATTTTCTTAATCCAGTTTTTCTCTAAAAGTATTTATCGATGTTTTTCTTTTTGTAAAAAACTTATCTAGATAATCGGTTATATTCTCTACTATGTCAGATTTATGGTTAAATAAGCTGGGGTCCCTCAGAGAGGGGGAATCGATCCAGGGCTCATTCCCCTGTCATCTAGATTATATTAAGGGCGTTGTTGTTATCACTGATCAACGTATGATATTCGTGCAGGGGGGAGGGAGGTTCAACAAGGTATATACTAGAGGTCTTGAAGTTGATTATGATGATATAGTTGAAGTGGAGATAGATCCAGCTAATCGACTACGGATCAAGTTAAAAGATGAAAAATATTCTCATTACCTTGAGACAATAGAAGATCCAATCTCCCAGATATCGGATCTCTTAAAGAACTACGTAAGAGTTCACTACTACTACGAACCGGAAATTTATGAAGAGATTCCAGCCTAACCGAATTAGGGGAGAAGAGCCTATTTCTCTTCTACTTTTGATCCCCTAGATAGAGATGCCCACTCATCGTAGTCCTTTATCCTCAGTAATGGCTTGTTGGAGGGCCAGTTCTTATTATTCAGATACGTATAGCATTCTGTTCTTAGCTGTTGAAGCATGTTGTGCAGTCTTGTTTTCTTTCTGTATTCCCTGAGTTCATCTATGTCTACGGTTGCTCCAATTGTCATCTGTCTTCCTCTGGCTGCCCGCGCGATGGTCCTACCGAGGTAGTCGACTATCATGCTATTACCATATTTTCCCCCATTTGCGTTTAAACCATAGACAATGTTCTCTATTGAACGCATCCTGTTGACTAGAGTGAACCAGTCATATGGTTCGAACATTAGGTGTTGTGGATATGGTGGATATATAGTAGGTTTGATTAGAACCTCAGCGCCGTTGAAGACCAGTTGCCTTGCTACCTCCGGGAAGAACTGATCGTAGCAAACATAGCAGGCGAGATTACCTAACTCAGTCTCAACCACTGGGAACATCGGATCCTTATAATCGTCGAGTAGATCATGAGGGCTGGTGGAGAGTTCTAATGGGATCCAGGGGTTCATCTTCCTGTACTTGAGTATTATTTTTCCCAAGGGGTTCATGATGAATGCGGTATTGAAAAAGTAACCGGGATACTCGGGATCCTTCTCGTGGATGGAGCCAGATATATAGGTTTTGTACTTCTCTGCCTTCTCAGCAAGTTCATCTGTCTCGGGTCCCGGAATATTTACAGCGGATTCTACTTTTTCCCCCTGTGTTACCGTTGGATCCCGATCGTTGAACTCATGCCTTAAAATGTTCTCAGGGAATACGACCAATCTAACTGGGCTTATCTCATCCCAGGTCTCCAAGCTCTCAAAGGTACCTAAGATCTTTTTGAGATTCTCATCCTTTCGCTTATTGACATCCGGGATATCCTCAGGGTTAATCCGGGCATATTGAATAATAGCTGCAGTGTATCTATCAACCATTTTTCCACCTTTTTCCTCTCTTATACTCTTGCTGTTATATGGTTTATGCTTCACCTGTAGCCAAATATATCTGATTTGTCTTGTTTGGGATAGTATCCAGGTGATGAAACCGATCTTTATTATCTTGGGTGGGATTTATTCTAGTTTCTACGGAGGCATCATCTAATTACAAGTTTAGTTTAGGTTTCTTAACTTCATTAGTGTTATAAGGTTATAAAAAAATCATTAACTGAATGATATGATCGAAACTTTCGTAAGTCAGGAAGGAGGGGGTGGTCTAGATCTGATCTGGCTACTCCTACCATTACTTTGTTGTATGTTGAGTATGGGTGGAAGAGGAGAGAGGCCAGCGGGTACAGGTAGGGAGAGGGATAACTTCTACACTACTCAAGATATTGAAGAGGCCTTCAGTGTCGTAGAGGAGAGGGTCAACAAGTGGAGATTCGATGCAAAAGAGAGGTCTGAGGGCCAAGGAGGTATTATCTCCACCATAAGGAATTTACTAGGTGGCTCTCCAGGTGAGAGGTTCCAGGAGAAAGAAAATGAACCTCCACGCTTACTCACAATGAACGATTCTACGGGTCCACTTTACTTTGAATTCACTGAGGTAGAAGATGGTGGAACCGTAATAACCGTAACTTATGGATCGCAG
>WJIV01000280.1 GCA_014730055.1 Candidatus Bathyarchaeota archaeon | reverse complement strand
TTTGAGGTACCATCGCACCCGTTGTACTATATTTATACTGATGAGGCTAGATTTTAATGAATAGCTTATATCCTGAGAACAGCTTTTCTTTGTGAAATAAATTGGGAAAAATCGCTAAAGGAATCAGGTGTAATGTAATTGGCTGTAAAGATGACGCGGTGAGATCTATTAATATTAGTAAAGCCATAAAATCGGGGTTGAATGTTAGTGGGAAAAAGGCATATTTATGCAAGGAGCACTACAAAGAATATAAAAAGGGTAGTAAAAAGGAACGCAGAGTAGAGAGATGGAGGCACGGTGTCCCTTAACCGACGAACTTTGGACGGTCCTGGAGGTAAACAGGCAATGGTACAGGACGGTAAGGCTTTCCTACGGTCTCTTCATGGATATCTGCTTCTAATTCCTCTACGCTCATATGCCTCTCTTTATCCTCTCCTCGTATCCTGACCGGTAGTTTTTCTTTTCCAATCTCTCGCTTCCCAACAACGATGATGTAGGGTATCCACTCCATCTCAGCGTCTCTGATCTTTTTTCCAACTGTCTCCTCGCGATTGTCTATATCTGCTCTGACATAATCGAGTTCTCCTCTGATCTGATCAGCTAGTTCAGTATATTCTTCACTAACTGGAATAATTCTTACCTGTGTAGGTGCCAGCCATAAGGGTAGGACTGGTTTTTTTCCAGCTTGCATCATAAAGTCAGCTTTCTCCAGTAGAGCATAGATGTCTCTCTCTATTGCTCCGCTGGGGCTACAGTGAAGTATGTAAGGATGCTTCTGATTGCCATCCTCATCCATATATTTAATATCATATCTTTCGCCATTCTCGACGTCTATCTGGTCAGTACTTAATGCGCTTGCCTTATCTAAAGTATCAACAAAGTTCATTTCCCACTTCAATACAAAGTAAAAGAACCTATCGCGCCACATTTCTACGAGTACAGGCTTACCATGTTTCTTTACAAGTTTATGAACAAACTCTTTATTTTCCTCGTAAAAGTCTTCTACTAGTCTTAAACCAAGTTCGTAATCACTCTTATCCAGGCCGATTCCTTTTAGAACATCCTGACTGAGCTCAAATCTTAACATGAACTCATTCATTGCTTGTTCCATATCTTTACACAGTGCATGTACATCTGGCATCGTGAAAGCCCTTAACCTTCTTAGGCCCGTTAGCTCTCCTCTTTGCTCCCTCCTGAAACTATAACGAGTCATCTCATAGATACGCATTGGAAGGTTCCTATAGCTAATAGTTGCATCATGACTTATGAGGAACTGTCCAAAGCATGCTGCGAACCTCATAAAGTAGGGCGTATCATCTGATTCTATAGTGTATTGTCGAGCAGGAAACCTGTCTAGATAGCTTTTAAGAGTCGGGTGCATCATGCTGTACATGAGAGGGGTTTCTACTTCCATTCCACCATACTCAAGTACTTTCTGAGTTACGTATTCCTCAAGTAGCGCCTTTATCATTCTTCCTTTCGGATAATATCTCATATTCCCAGGGTCGGATGCTGGCTCATAATCAACTAGTTCTAGGCTTCTCATGAGATCAACATGTGGTGGGGTACGTTCAACTGCCCTAATTTTATCGTACTCGTAGCCACTGAATATCTGGAGTTTATCGTGTCCGGTAAAATCAAATTCTTCAAGAGGGTGTAGCTCACCATCTAGATCTAATATATACCAGTTACTCCTCAAACTCTCCTCTGCTTTCAGAGCTTCTGAGACTATTTCTTTATCTTCTTTACTCATTTTCGTCTTCTCCTGAGAATCTATGGTGGTGCCTCAATAGCTCATGCTGTCCATGATAATAGTTTAGAACAGTAGAGGAGCACCTAGTATATTCTTTTTGGGCCATAAGGCCTAAATTGTTTGGCGGGACATCACCGCATTCTCCTCGCCATCAAATGGTCGAAGTGATTTTTTAATCTTTATGTATTTTGCTTGATAGCCGTGCTTTTTTAACTATGAATCGCCCGCTTGAACCATCCCAAGTTCTCTTAGCATCAATGATATCGATTTTATTGATAAACCAAGGTGCATCTATAACCAAGCTTTCATATTCTCCTCCCTCACCAGAAATATCTACCCCAAATTTCCTGCTCAATTCATCAAGTCTATCTAGCATACTTTGGTCGATCTGTTTACCAAGCCAAGAATCGTCTAGACCATAGGCAGCTACGGCTGAGATTATTATTTTCATGCCATTATCTAGCATTTCTCTCATTAGATTCGTTCTTTCTCTACCCCATAATGGAGAGATATGTTTCCTTCCAAGTTCATTACAAATCTTATCGATTCTGGTCCTTTGATAGTTTGAGGCAATAGCTCCGGATACAACTCCATCAATATCCAGTTTTGACAATTCTTTCTTGAGATCTAGGATTTCTTCTTCTTTCCTTCCAGAACTTTTTACTTGGATAAGTGGTACACTCCACGCCTCTGCCTGTAGTGGGGTAATATGAAGATTTACTGAATGGAACATATAACTTTCAGGGTTTCTAGGTTTAACTGATACGAGATATGAGAGTTTATCTCCTCTCTCTTGAATCAGCCTAGCTGCATATGTACTATCTTTCCCACCGCTGAATAGAGCTGCAACTTTCATTATAATTTATTATATCACTACGGGGTTATCAGGGATTTCCCCCCTAAGTGACTTTAAAACACAATCAGCAACCTGTAGAGCCATTCTTTCCATTCCCTCAATGTTACTGGCGGCTAGATGTGGTGTCAATACTACATTATTAAAGTTACAGAGAGGATTTTCGGTGCTTAATGGTTCTTTCTCGAAAACGTCTAGAGCTGCTGAGCTGATTTTACCCGATTGTAAAGCTTCTAAAAGAGCGCTTTCATCAATAACTCTACCCCGTGCAGTATTAATTAAAATCACCCCATTCTTCATAATTTCAAATTCTTCATTTCCAATCATATGATGTGTTTCAGGGGTACCAGGTAAATGGAGGCTTATGATATCACTATCAGCTAGTAATTCATTAAGATCTTTCCACTCAAAACCGAAGGAATTCTCAATCTCTCTTCTCCGTGTTCTGGAAAAATATATTATATTAGCTCCTAGAGCTCTCAACCTCTCAGCTGTTGCTTGACCTATCCTTCCCATTCCAATTATTCCCACGGTCTTTCCCGATAGCTCAACTCCTATTAGATCACTATATTTTCTATTCCATTCACCGGAACGTACTGCTTTATCAGCCCTCACTATGTTCCTAAGGACCGAAAGAATTAATCCAATAGCCATCTCCGCTACGGTTACAGTAAGAGCGTCAGGAGTGTTACATACAATTATTCCCTTTTCTCGGGCTGCTTCCAGGTCAACGTGGTCACATCCAATGCCGTGAACCCCAATAACCTTAAGCTTGGGGCTTTGATCCATAACCCCTCGTGAAATCTTGATACCTCCTCGTGTTATAAGAGCATCATATTCATTTCTTAGCTGCAATAGATCATCCTGTGTACTCCCAGGAGAAAGTTCTACTACATCGACTCCTTCGTCTTTCAGATGATCTATCCCTTTACGATTAATTGGTTCCGTTATGACAATTCTAAACTTCGACATGTTTAAGAAAATGATAATGAGGTGAAAAAATTAACGCTTCATTTGGGGATTTCGTCTTCTTCTACCTCTACGTGGGCCCTTTTGTGGCTCCTTCTTTGCCCTGCGGAGAGTCTTATCAAGTGCATCACATACTCCATCAAAGGATTCCATCAATCCCCAATCCTCGTATTTTGCTTGGAAACTTGTTGATGGGCCTAGTGCTCTCGCAGTAAGTTGATACCTGGTTCGTTCGCCTCCAACACTCTGCTTCTTTACATTTATGCGTACTTCACTGATGTCTGGATGAATCTTTAAGCTCTTGTTGACTGTTCTGCGGACTTTATTCTCAGCAATTGATCTTTCCAGGAAATCTTCATCTGTTAATCCAACGATGTAAACGGGTAGGCTAGTTTCTGGCTTCGTTGCAGTTATAACGGAGAGTAGTTCTTTTGGAGTTATTATTCCTATTAAATTCTCGTTATCATCCACCATTAAACAAGCACTCTTACCCTTTCTGGTAAGCTCTTTCGCTACATCGTAAACATTAGACTTTATATTAAGTATACATGGTTGATAATCCATTATTGCGCTTACTTGGCCAGGGAATCTCGATACTTTGGCTCCAGCTCTGTCTCCTCTTGTAGTTTTTGATGATGGAGTTATAAAGTTGTGTACGATGTGTTCAGCAGTGACTACCCCCTTAATCTTACCGTTCTCTACTATTGGGAGATGACTTATGCCTTTATCTAGCATTATTCTTCGGGCTTGAGCTATTCCCTCTTCTGGCTTCATAGTAATTGGGGATGTTCGTAAAATATCTCTAGATTTG
Organism: Candidatus Bathyarchaeota archaeon; assembly: GCA_014730055.1. The sequence continues at coordinate 415 of WJIV01000280.1, read as the reverse complement.
AATTCTCTAAGCGCTGAGACCTTAGACATCTCCTCAATTATATTAGTCTGAGAGATGATTCCAATAATCGTATCATTACTGATTACGGGGAGTGCTCTTACATTATTGGTAAGCATTATATCTGAGATGACAAGAATGGGGTCTTCCATCTGAGCTTCACCCACTTGATCCCAGATGCTCTCGATCTTTGTATTCTGTGGCTGTTCAACCCCCAGTAGGTTTCTCACAGTGATAATACCTACTTTACGACCTGACGATACGGCTACTTCGTATTGACCTGTATCCTTTAAAAACCCCAAAGCTTTACTCGATGGATCCTTAGGATCAAACTTGCTTCCTTGCTTGGTTAAAAGTTGGGATACTTCAATCTGTGCTAGCTCTTCAAGAGTCTTACTCAATTTAGAAAACCTATATA
>WJIV01000040.1 GCA_014730055.1 Candidatus Bathyarchaeota archaeon | reverse complement strand
TTAGTTTTTATTTCAGTTGATTCAGAACCAATAACTAGTAAAGGTCTCTCTGCTTTTTTAATCATAGATGCTGCAACTTTTGGATTTGGGATGACAAAAGCCTTTTTTGGACCTGCAATTTCTGCCGTCTGGCCAGTCTTCATTTTTGCTGACATTACCCTCTACTCCTTATCATCCTATCTAGAAGAGTTGGATCGGGCATACCTATCTTTCCTTCTTTCCATCCATTTTCCTTCAATATTCCAATTAGCTCTTCTTTCATTGTAAAAGGAAGATCAGCTTCCCTTCTAACATATAGATGTAGATCATCAGGCATCGTATCGTAGTATTTTTTATGGAGATCTATGTAGTGGCTGATTTTTACAGCTCTACCTTTTGTGGTATCGTTTGGACGCATAGAGAGTTTTGCTGCCATTACTATTGCCTCTTCAAGAGTTTCTGCTGCATAGAACAAATGTTCTGGAGAGGGTCCAACGTACATTTCATCACCAGTCCTTGCGTCATAGGTTATCCAGTCTTCATCTATATCTTTTCTACCTAGTAGATTCCGACGATATTTTGACCCATGAGGGCCAACAATAACAGGTATACCGAGTCTCCAACATCCCGCTGCAATACTTGCTGCTTTTTGCGACATTGCTCCCCATGCTATACCTACCGCTCCTACCCGGTTATATACGTAATCAGCGATTTCTTCATAGTTCCCTCTTAATGGTCTTTTAGCGAATATATTGGCTATCTTTATTGTTGCCCCAGTAATATGAGCATTAGATACACAGCTTCCGATATTTACTAATCCTCCAGCATCAAAATATCCAGGATATTTCTCATACAGATTCAAACCATCCTCGTCTTTTGTCAATGCTATATCCATTGCGGAGCATCCGGTTGAAAGAACTATAAATCGCCTCTTTAGGAATTCTTCTGCTATTTTTGCAACTTCTTCCCCGCCCTTAGGATAGTTAGCGCACCCAACTAGAGCTATAACTCCAGGAATCTCACCGAAAACGATTGCTCTTCCAACCTCTCGTATTTCAACGTCTGTAACTGCTCCTCGTCCAACTCTAATAGGATATTTTTCTGATTTTTTCATCTCAGCTTGCGCCCGGTAAAGGAAGCTCACTAGAGGGATATTTTGAGGACAAGCGCTTTCGCATCGACCACATCCAACACAATAATCTTGTAGTTCCGCCAGAGGTAATAAATTACCTTCCTTTGCAGCTTGAACAGCATCCATAACTGGTAGGTTATTAGGACAGGCTCTGACACATTCCATACAGTTTCTGCATTCTTCTGCTAATTCGAAAAGTTCTTCCTTGGAAAATGCTTTGTAACCTTTTCTCTTTGGTTCCATTTTTAAAGCGGTTTTTACGACAACTTCACCAACCTTTTTAGGTTCCATTATGAACACACCTGGAATTTTCCCTTCAACTAAGTCATTAACTATAGTATCTGATTGGTCATGAGTTCTGTTTGGTAAGCCTAACATGCTTTTCTCACTTGTAGCGATAACTGGTGCCCCAATTTTTCTTGCCTCCTCAACAATGTCTGTTCTTAGACACTGTTCATCAACAACTACGACATCAGGAATACCTGATCTTATATATCGTAATTGCCAAGAAATTGGTCCCATAATTTTGGCACGTTTATCATATCTACTATTATCATGAGCTGTACAGCATAATCCACCAACTTCTACTTCACCGAATAATCCATTTTCCATTAAATAATCGATTATATCAACACTTGGTAGAACATTGTGTCCAATGCACATTATTACTGCTTTTGAAGGATCAATTGCTCCAAACCCTATGTCTGTCATTGGGGGATCGGCCACGCCTTTAGGTAGATTAAGAGTGGAAATTTGGCAAATATCAGCTACTTCCATCGCTACATGATCCAACATTCCGGCATGGAAAGCCTTAGACTCAAAATCTAGATTATCCCCTTCTTGACCTGTATGTGCAGTAGCTGTAAGTTGTACAAGTTGAGTCTCTACATAATCTAACGCATCTTCAAGATCACTTAGAGTTCGTGGTCTAATTCCACATACAAGCCTTGTATTTGGTGCTTCCACATTTGTATTAATTGCGATATCTAATACATGGTCTCTTCCATATTCTTCGATTAAGTGATCCAGCATATGTCTTGCGTGAGCACAATGGGTTGATGCACCTATACAACATGCTAATAGTACTATCCTAGATTGTTGCCCGGCCATTGTTATTCCACATGCCCCCTTTTTGTCAGCAGTAAGATCACATTTACCAAAGGTGCATAAGCAACAAAGATCACAGAAAGGCATGTAGAAAGGTTTGTAGCGATTTAAAAGTTTCAAGTCCCATTCTCTGAGGGTACCAACAGAGGGCATAGGTGTTGGCCCCAATGGTTCATCCCACTCCTCGTCGATGATTTTTCCTATTTGTATATCAAGTCCCTTGAAAACCCCAAGGTTGGATGATAGTTCATCTATTTTTAATCTAATATCCTTTTTAGCCAATTTTTTATCTCCGATGAATTACGTTAACTATTAGTCTCTAGATATTTATAATATGTATGAGTACTTATTCAATTTATGCTAGATTTAACTTTATAAGAAACATATTATAAACAACTTCGGTACAATATTCTAAACGAGGTTTCAGATGCAAAAACAGAGACCAGCTTACAGTCGGCTTGTGAAGGATATCCGTAAAGGGAAATTTGTCTTAACAGGTGAGCTTGAGCCAGAAAAAGTAACTAGCTTGGATGAGGTATTACATAGTGCAAAAGCAATGAAGCCATATGTTATTGCTGCAAATGTTACTGATAACCCTCTTGCTTATGCTTACATGAATAGTCTTATTCCCTCTTGGAAGGTACAGGAAGAAGTAGGTTTGGAAACAGTTTACCAGATGACGGTGCGTGACAGGAATCGACTGGCATTAACATCAGACATACTGGCAGCATCTCATCTTGGAATCAAAAATATATTAGCAATTTCAGGAGATCACACGGTTCTAGGAGACAATCGGCAGGCAAATTCGGTTTATGATCTAGATTCAGCCCAATTCGTCTACCTACTTCACAAAATGATTGATGAAGGGGAAGATTTGGCTGGTAACGAGATACATGGTGATATCGATATCAATATTGGTATAGCTGCTAACCCCAATGCAAATCCATTAATGCCCGAAATATTGAAAATTGGTCGTAAGACGAAGATCGGTTCAGATTTTATACAGACCCAGACAATGTTCGATATTGATAGAACTAAGGAATTCCTCAGGGAAATGGAAAAATACAACACACCGGTCCTTGTTGGTATATTCCCATTAAAGGGGTTTACAATTGCGGACTTTTTCGACAAATACATACCCGGAGTATCAGTACCCAAAGAATTAATGGATAACATGTATAAAGCCAAACAAGAACCAGATTCTGAGATAAGAAAACAGAAATATGATGAAGTCAACATCGAGTTTTTCAAGCCATTCATTAAGGAAATTAGGAAAACAACACATGCGGCTGGAATCCATGTGATGGCTGTACTCTATGAGAGAATATTCGACCCACTACTGGAGGCATTCTAAATGATAATAACCGAGCAGAAAAACTTTGAAGAAATAACAGACATGATTAAACCCTATAAAAAGCTCTTCATCGTCGGATGTGGAACCTGTAGTACCAGCTGTCAAACCGGAGGAGAAGAAGAAGTAAAAGAAATGGTTGCTAAACTGGGGGGGAGGGTAAATGGATGGGCTATGGTTGAGGACCCTTGTGACTTAAGATTAGATAGAAGAGACTTAAGAGACCATAAAAAAGAGATCGCAGAATCTGATGCTGTATTAGTAATGGCTTGTGGCGCAGGAGTCCAGACAGTTAACGATTTTACCGAAAAAATTACTCTTCCAGCTCTTAATACACTATTCATAGGACAGACAGAGAGACTAGGAAAGTTCCATGACACCTGCAAAGCATGTGGAGATTGCATATTGGATGAGACAGGCGGTGTTTGTCCCCTTACCAGATGTGCAAAGAACTTGCTTAATGGGCCATGTGGAGGCCAAGTTGATGGAAAATGTGAAGTAGGAGATTACGAAAATGAGTGCGCTTGGATACAAATTTATGATAGACTCGAGGAGCAAGGCAGATTAGATCTCTTTACAACGTTCAGACCACCCAGGGATTTCTCGAAAAAAGTACTGAAAATGCACCATTATTTTTAAATTATCTATCTAAAATTTTTAATACATCAATTAACTGCTCAGGTCGTTCTAAAATTTTTATTCCTTCTATATCTTTAAGCTTATTAACATTAAGAACATCTTCTTTTCTTACTCTTAACTTTAGTTCTCTACCATTTGGTAGTATTGTTATTGTTTCACCTACTTTTAGATCAGTAGGCATGATATATACGGGAATGTTTCCCTTAATTCCTTGGATGATTGCATTAGTTAATAGAGTATCGGATATTCCAACAGCCACCTTTGCGATAGTATTACTCGTGGCAGGAGCAACTATGAAAGATGCGAATTCTTTCATCTGGAGACGGCCAGCTAAAAATGGTGTATTTGCATCCTTTTCTAACCAAACTTTTTCGAAATTATCAACAAGTTCTTCATAAATATTATAATATTTGCTGACAAGCAAACCTGCCTTTGATAAGAAAACTTCAAAGTCAAATTCTTTTTCCCTGTTTAATATACGAATTATTTCGAGTGTTTCTAAAAGTTTGTCTCCAGCTCCGGTTATGCCCCATGCAATTTTCATTTTTGTGTCTCCAGATATCTCATAAGACTCTTCATGGTCTTTCTAAGTATTTTCATTCCGTATTCGTCTTGTCTTATTCCTTCCATTGAATCCTTAGACCAAAGAGATGCCCCGAGATTCGCACCTATCGCACCTCCGCTTAGTGGAATAGCTCCAGAAAGTAAATAAAACGAGTGAAGCTGTAGTAAAGCAAGTTCTTGACCTCCCGACCTATCTCCACCTACAGCTATAGCAACACCAGGTTTATTTTTCAACGCATCAGGGTTTTTAGCAAAAAGTGCTCTAGTCCTATCAAGAACAGTTTTCAATTGTCCACTCACTGCTCCATTATATACAGGAGTCGCAATAACTAATGCCTCTGCGTCTTCTAACAATAAGTAAAGATCTTGTAAATTATCCTCAAGAATACAAATTTTTTCTTTTAAGCAATAATCACAGTGTCTACAAAACCCAATTTTCTTTCCTCGAACAGTCCATAATATTGTTTCATATTCTTCAAGTGTCAACATCTCAAGCGCTTTTTTAAGAACGTATTCTGTTGTTTGAGCTCTTGGGCTACCACATAACCCTAGAATCATATTATTCAATTACTCTATGATTGTAAAATAATTTGCTAAATTAGGGATTATAGGCAACACACTCGATCTCTATTAACATTTCAGGGTTTACTAAATCTGTTACAACAGTAGTTCTCGTTGGATGATCTTTTTTGAAGAAAGACGAATAAACTTCGTTCATTTCTCTAAAATCTTTTGAATTTTTTAAGTATATTGTTACCTTTATGACATCCTCCAGTTTAGTTTCGAATGCATCAAGAGCATGCTCAATATTTCTTAGACATTGACTTGTTTGACTTTGTATATCGTTGAGGTTATTTCCATCATCATCTTTTAAACCCGCGTGACCTGAGGTATAGATAAAATTCCCAGCTTTTACAGAAGTGGAGATAGGGAAATCGCCTAACCTTGGATGTTTGTAGA
>WJIV01000279.1 GCA_014730055.1 Candidatus Bathyarchaeota archaeon | reverse complement strand
TCCAATACCTGACAAGGAGCCGGGTAGTACATGTCAGTATCAACAAAATTCGGTATAACTGTAATTTCTCTATCTATCCCTAAATTATTTTGAGCCTCATCGGCCATGAACTTACTTACGGCGGTTATTGCGTCCGCCCTCTCAACTGTAAAGGTGTTGACAGGCTCATAAGAAGGATCACTTCCCAGCAGTGTCACATCAGAGCCATGTAAAGTAACAACATAGGGCTTACCTGTCATTTCCCTCGCCAAGAAAGCTGCACTACTATGTGGTATGCTATAATGGACATGAAGTAAATCTAGACCTTCCTGCTTAGTTATTCGAGCCATCTGGCTGCCTAGGGCTATAGTATAGGGCGGGTACTTGAAGAGAGGGTATTCTACAACACCAACGAGATCGACATAGACATTATCATAATCGACACCCTGGATTGCTACCGGTCGTTCATAAGTAATGAAATGTATCTCGTTGCCCTTTTTAGCGAACTCAACCCCCAAGCGTGTCGCCAGGATCCCACTGCCGCCGACTGTCGGATAACAGGTTATGCCAATCTTCAATCTAAACACCAGAATATACGTGAATTTGAGAGATAAAATAAAAAGAATATGAGTTAGGTACCTTTCATCCGTTTCTCAACACCAAGGATTGCTGCTATCTGACCCTCGTGGTGGACAATTTCTGACACAGCTAGCATGAGGTAGAAACCCTTGGTCCTCTTACCAAAGAACCATTCCATCTCCTCATCCAGATCTTCATTATCCAGATCATCCAGCATTCCCATAAGCTTGATCTTACCTTTCTCAAGATCTCCCATTATCTTCTCAAGAGAGTATTCCATGTTCCCCACATAGTCCTCAGGAAGCTCTGATTCTAGGTCCTTATTTCCTGATACTATCTTGGGAATGAAGCCGAAGAACTCACTGTTGAGGTGGGTTAGTATCCACCGGATGGTATTGGCCTCGCGGCAGCTCTGCCAGTCCAACTGTTCCTCAGTTAGATCGGATGTTGCCCGCTCTAACCTCATAAATCCTAAATTCGCAAACTCCTTAATGGTTTCAACATCTGCCATAGTTTTCCCTAATTAGCAAATACTAAGGGTCAGAAATAAAGGATTAGTTGAGAACTATTTCAAGAACTCTGGATCCCGTTCTTTAAGCCGCTTAATTGTTCCACGGATATAGGCTATCTGCCCTCGGTGATGAAATAATTCTCCAATGTAAGCGAATAGCCCTATTTTTCTTATCCGTGTACCTCCCCATAGTGGTATTTCCTCTTCCAGTTGTTCCTCCGAAAGATTAGCTATACCTGATAGAACCTTCTCCTTTCCCAGGTTGATATCGTCCATAAGTTTCTCAAAGCTATAGCTGTGTTCCCGGTAATCCTCGGGCCAGTTATCCGGAGTGTAATCTGGATCTCCCTTAACAATTCGAGGTATACTGAGGTTAGTTATCCTGCTTAAGTGGTTTAGGATCCACTGGATATCATTGCTTGCTTCTGTGAGTCTATAGTTAAACTCTTTCTCATCTATACCTTCAAGGGTTCTTTCGAGGCTAGCAAATACATATTCAAGTTCCTCTTTTAGAATCTCTGCTTTTGCTGACATAATAACCTATTAAACGGATTAAATTGGTAGTTTATAACTTATTCTTCCAAATTCAAACATAATTACTTATTAAAAAATGTGGTATTAGATATGTTATCTGTTATCAGTTTTTTGAATCCTCTCGAGAAGCTGTGTTACGAAGAAATCGGCGCTCCACTCGAACCCCAAATCGTTCTCAGCTTCAACCCTGTAAACAGGATTACCTATTGCTGGACTTTGGATTCTGATGGTCCACCCTTTGCTTTTATACTCGGTTAAAGATTTCTCGATATAAATGTTCTCAGTTAGGTCTGTAAACGTCCAATCATCAGATGATTCCAAGTCCTCCGCTTCAGGGTAGTTCTCCCTTAGATGTTCAATGGTAATACGGAGGACCTCTTCAGGGGGTAGTAGATCGCATACTTGTTTCTCCATCTGGTGGAGCTCGTCCCAGAACTCACGATAATAGCGCTTTGAATCTGGTTATTGACAATTGTGATGGCCGCTTTGTGTTCTGTCACTACCTGTGCCATCATCATACCGGATCTGTCACCATAGCCCGCGTGTGCGCAATCAAACCCTATTATTATGATGTATTTTACGATCTGGTTGTCTCCTAGAATAGGATCCAATGTGGTGCTACTCTGTAATACCTGCATTGTGCTCTCGATACCGTCAAAGTTGAAGGTAGGGGCGTTTCTCAGCCACTCAAATGATAACTCTTCAGCTTTGTCTATAATATCACTGTTATCTATGAAACTCTCCTGAATTTCATCGAATTTTCCATCTGTTATAGCTGAGGCGACTTCTCCCTCCATGACCTCAATCACCATGGTGTGTTCCGTTATTACCTGAAGGAGCAACTGTCCCTCTCTGTCTCCATATCCACTGTGCCTCGTTGTGAATTTCAGTGTAATATCCCAAGTGTTAGGGCTTTTTGATTTGTTAACACTGATTAGTTCTATCGAGTCGTCAATTCCGTCGAATCTGTAAGTTGGGGAATTCTTCAAAAAGTCAGTTGCTAATCGTACCGCCTGTTCTTCAGTATTTATCTGCCCCTGAGCTCCTTGATATAGAAAGAGAGCGGGGAAGAGGCTTAATAGGGCAATAGAAACGATTGTGTTCAATGTTCTTTTCATTTTTGTTCGAGGATTAATAGCTGGGGATTTAATATAATCCCAAGGATTAGAACAACCGTTCTACATATTAGAACATGGAAATAACAAAAAGTAAATAATTCTCAGAAATAAACTATATTTGCAGATAAATTAGTTAATTTTATTTAACTTTGATATGACATCCATGTATATATTCCACTTAACTGTATCAATGGAAAAAAAAATCAAGTTTAAGGTAGAAGCAGAATGGAGAAGCTTCACAAATTTTGAGCCTTCTAGCTATTTATGCTTATGAGATTTTTAAAGATAGTATTCTCGTTGAAAATATCGATAGGTTTACTTCGACTGAGATTCCTCAAGAGATTTTTTAGCGGCTATGAATAAACCCTGTATATCATCAGGCATTGAGCTCATCACATCATCCATCTCACCAGCACCAACCCTCTTGTAAAGTATCTTAAGGACAGCTCGAGTTATAGTCTCTCCATCCAAGCCGCTTGCTTTATCAAACCTCTCCTGAATTATATCAAAGAACTTTTCCCTGCTTCTGATTTCAAGTGGTTTACCTGAGGGATCGTAACCATCGAAGAATATTCCTTTGATTAATAGGGGCATCTGAGCGGCTAACTCAAAAGTCTCATCAACTATCATTCTGTCTCTTAGAGTGTGAAGCATTACCTTCGTAGCAGAGTATACTCTTTCCTCATCTGTCCATTTGAGCTCATCCTGTACATCCTTTAACCACTTTATTGAACTCTGAATGGACCTATCCAATGATCTAACTTTCGTACTGCTCATAGAATCAATATTAAAAAATTCGGATTGCTTATAAAGTTGACAGGAAATTGCCAGTTTGAGCCCGTTTACACATTTTTTATGACTTTACGAATAATCTGTTTTTAATCTCGCCTCCAAATTAGCTTTATTAAAGATCTTTCGAATCGATTATTGTTTAAGATGCCAGTCAAGGATAATGTTCGCTATGAGATAATACCAAGAAAAGTCAATGAAGGCAGAAAATGGATCACAGTTATCCTCGAGAATAAGGATAGCAGGGATATCAGTGGTGCCAGTGTAGAACTCCACTCAACAGATTCCTCAGCAATCAGCGTAAGAAGCACTGGAGAGTTTGTGCCAAACATATCCCAAGATGAGGAAGTACAATTGCCTTTCCAGATAGATGCCAAAAGAACAGCAGAATTATTCATCGTACTGGATGGTATACAGGAAACAAGGCCTCTCCACTGGCTATCTTCGTTCATAACTGTTTCTGTAGGGGAACCAAGGGTAGAGATCACCAGTCTTTTTGTGTTATCTGAGGCCTATGCTAGACTTGAGACAGAGCTTGAGACTGAGGCGACATTAGAGGCTCATACAAAAACTGGAAACCTAACAGCCCGTTTCTGGGTTGAGACCCCGGAGGGGGAACTACTGGATCTTGGCGAGGAAAACATATCAACAATGGATGATGGCGAAGTGAAGAAAGTAAGTGCCTCTTATGTAACAGCAATAGAAGGATTACATAGGTTCTATGTATACCTTTATGAAGGCAATAAACTCTTGGAAAGAAAAACCGATAGAATATTAGTTGGAAGAGAGGAAATGGTATAATGTATTTGAATTGTGTTTAAAATGGCTAAGTGTATCGAATGCCAGCATCTACACATAAAACCCTCCAAAATAAAGCTGAATGCAATATGTCTTAGAAAAGAAGAGATAATAAAAAATATCGAGAAAGAAAAAAATTGTCCTTACTATGATATGATCACTCGCTTACATTAATTAAAATTTGTACCTGTAACGTTCGTTATCATCTCACATACTATATACTTATACTAAAGTAATATTGAGTATATCAACACCTATCACAATCTTTAGTATTTATGTAAATTAATACCTATTTAGAGTACTTCTAATTATAATCTCCTTACTCCTTTATTCGAAACACATCATAACGATCGCGAGTTTTTTACGGTAAGAGTGTACACTTCTAAAATATGTTAAAAGACAGAGTATGGGACTGGATCGAAGAGAATAAACAGGAATTCATCGATGTGGCTGATGAGGTTTGGAAGTTTGCTGAACTCGGACTTGTTGAGACCGAGAGCAGTAAGCTAATTGCAAAAAAATTAGAGGAGAATGGTTTCAAAGTTGATTTAGGGGTCGCTGGGATGCCTACAGCAATTTTCGCGACCTGGGGAGAGGGTAAACCAGTAATTGGCTTCCAAGGAGAATATGATGCCCTTCCGGGGATAAGTAATAAAG
>WJIV01000278.1 GCA_014730055.1 Candidatus Bathyarchaeota archaeon | reverse complement strand
CATCCTCTTTCGTTTATATGCGGTCCATGACATAGCCCATTTTTCTGGGTCATTGAAGGGCTCAGATTTAACCTTGTGGTTACTACTCCGGTGAGGGGCGTTTTTTACTAGATCTGGATTATCGTATGCCTCCTCTAGTACGGTCTTTAAAACGGATACCCAGTAATCTATGTCTCTCTTACTGTATGTCTCACAAGGTTCAGGAGTGAAAGGCTCTGGGATAACCCAGGGATGATGACTGGTGAACATGCTCTGTATACCATAGTCTACTATACGCCTGTTCACATCATTTACCCCTATGCCTGTATCCTCTTTTAATTTCTCAAGACTCCATCTCGCCTGATCAAGTCGCCTCCCTCCGAAAGGCAATGTTACGCCTTTAAGTTTCTTGACCCTCTCACTCAGATACTGGTTATTGATCATGCTTACCTCAGCTACCTCCCTTAAGCCCCTTGAACCCATACTCATACTCCAAGCATAGGCCCTAAGCACCACCTGTAAATTTCCCATGAAATCTCTGACCCTCCCGATACTGTTGGGGCGGTCGTAATCCAGTTGATATTTCTCTCCCTGCTTTACGATTACTGGGACAGGTAGAAACTCCTCGAGTTCCTTGGTTACGCCAACACCGGCGTTTCCAGGGCCGCTGCTACCATGTGGGCTGCTGAATGTCTTGTGTAGGTTAAAGAAGCACATATCAAACCCTGCCTCCCTAGCCCTTGTAACTCCCAGTATAGCGTTGGCATTTGCCTGGTCATAACTGCAAAGACCTCCTGCTTCGTGTATTATTCTTGTCCATTCATCAATATCTTTGTTGAATATCCCGGTGTCCTCTGGGTTCGTTATAAAAAGCCCCGCTGTTCTTGGACTTATTGCCTCTTCTAATGCCTCTATGGATGGTAGGCCAGTCTCTTTTTCGGGGTAAAGTGTAATTATCTTGTATCCAGCCGTTGCAGGACACGCTGCATCACATGGATGGCTGAAGATGGTGGTGATTATCTCGTCTCTCCACGGCTCATTGTTTACCTCGTGGTATTTTTTCATAATAAGGGCGTTGTTATATGCTCCAGCTGAGCCTCCAGGAGGCTGGAAGCTGAATGCATCCATGCCAGATATCTCTCGTAGGAAGGTATAGCCAAATTCATAAACTATCTCTAGAAGCCCCTGAATAGTCTCTTCTGGTTGTAGTGGATGTATCTCGGCTATTCTTGATACTAGTTCCTCGTTTATCTTGGGACTGTACTTCATTGTACACGTACCGACACCGAGATCAATATCAAGCTCCATACCCAGGGTCATCTGACTGAGTCTTAGGTAATGCCTGAGTACTTGTGGCTGACTTAACTCAGGTAGAGGCGGAGGATCCTTCCTCCTAACCGATTCAGGAACATAACTCGAGCCTTGGTCTGTTTTCTCTGCTATTTCCTTATCAAGTAATGGTGGAATGATCCCACGTTCACCTTTTTTGCTTAGTTCATAGATTATTGGCTCGTTCCATCTAGCTGCGTGATATTCTCTGGGTCTCATCTAAGAACCTCCATTAACGAAGTTTGAAGATACTGTATATCATTCACTGAATGCATTTCAGTTACACAGTAAATAGCCGAATTACCGAGAACCGGATAATAATTGGAAATGTCTTTTCCACCCAGAATTTTATGTTCGAGAAGTTTTTCGTTGATATCACGAATAGAGGTTTGAAACTGGACAGGAAACTCCTTGAAGAAACCAGTATACGGAATATCTACCCCATTAATTTCATCCAGAAGCTTGGCCGTATAATGGGATTTTCTAATTATATGATCGCCAATTTCCTTAATTCCTTGAGGCCCCATGAGGCTAAGGTATACTGCTGCTGTTATTCCCCATAATGCGGTAGTTGTTCCAACCCAGTCTTTCGCACTCTCTCTTGATATGTAGCTAGTTCGCTCGTACAAAGCCTGGCCAAATCCATATTCTCCTTCAAAATCAGTCTCTGTTATTGAGATTAATCTAAGAGGGTACTCAGCAACATACCTCTCTTCATCTGAGGTTGCGATAAACCCACAGCTACCCCCTCCTGCGTGCATGTGGATTCCAAGTGGTTGAACCTCACCGCAGGTGATATCAACCCCGTAATCAGAGGGAGGAGATAATATTCCAAGGCTTATCGGATCCACTCCACATACGAATTCTGCACCAAAATTATGTACTATTTCAGAAATTTCCCTAACATCTGACTCTATTATCCCGAGATAATTTGGATTTTCTATATATACCCCAGCAGTATCTTCATTTATCTTCGATTCTAGATCCTCGAGATCAATTCTACCTGATTCTATATCGAAATCTACTGGCTTAATCTTGATCCTACCACTTGGATCCACTGAATCACAAAAGTTCTCAATTATCTGCCTTCTAGCAGGACTGATATTCCTTGGAATCAGTACCTCTTTCCTCGACGTTAGCCTTGAAACCATTCTAATCGAATTACCCGCAGCTGAACCCCAGTCATAAGTAGGTATACCAGAAACTTCCATCCCCAATAGATCACATATCAAACTCTGGAACTCAAAGTTAGCCTGGAACCTTCCTAGGTCACTGTGGGAGCCCCCTGCGTATGCTGTTAAAAATTCACTTCTAGAAGCTATCACTTCGCATACTTTTGGAACGTAATGTTTCCAGCAGCCTGATCCTAAGAAACTGATATAGTCATCCGTGGTAACGTTTCTATCCAGGAGTTTATTCATGTATTTTCTCAGATCATACTCACTTGGAATAGGAGCTGGGAGATCCATTGATTCCTTCAACATTAATCTTGAGGGGATCATCTCCTCGTAGAGCTCATCTGCGTTCTTGGCCCCTATTAAATCAAGTAGAGCTGATTTTACATTTGGCTCACTATTAGGAATATAGGGATGGATAAAATCATCATCCAAATCTTTTCACTGCTTAAGCATTAACCCTTGGATGTATAATAATTGTTTAAGTTATCATTGTATTAGATTAAATGGTTTTCATTTGTTTAGAGAGACAGCTTCGTAAGGCTGCGTGCCTAAAATTAGTTGTTGCTCTAATATTATAATAATAACTAATTTCTATATATTTATATAATATAGGGAAATTCTCATTCGTCTATGATAAATTGTTGTCTTTCTAACAGTGTAATGATAACCTTATGTCATTTTTTTTGGCGGTAAAAATACTTTTTATTAGTTTTATTTTCGAAGCACGCAGATTATGCCGCCAAACTGTGAGATGCGTTTCCCGTGCTTTGACTCGCTTTTTACAATATTTGTCTTAATCTCTTTATTTCTAGCTATCTGGAGGAGCCTGTTTGTTCTGCGCCTGTGTTTTCTTTGAAAATCTTCGGTCATCAGAATATATTCTGGTCTTTTTCCTTTTTCACTATAAACCGTGTTCTCTATCTCACTGAGTGTGAAAAGAAGTGTTTCTATTCCTTCGACGGTATTGACTCTCCTCTCTAGGTTCCTCATTACCTGTTGAATGTCAACTTTAGAGGCCTCTTCGATTTTTTCTACAAATCCTGTGTTTTTTATTAGTTCTCTTACTTCATTGACGTTTTCGGCTCTATATGGTAGATATTCAAAGCTTACAGTGTTAAGTTCGTATCCTTTTACTAGCCAGCTCTGGTGTCTATTGACATGCTCCATAAAGGACTCAAAATTTACTATTTCCTCGGATGCTATCAGAACTGTTTTTATACCTTTTTTTACTCTAGGCCGGATCTCGTCGACTACTGATTCATAGAAATTATAGGAGTCTTCACCGGATAATTTTCTATCGGGTTTTATTGATTCACTGAATATATTCCAAAATCTTGCGTTCAAGCCATCTAGGCTAATTAATAAGGCTAATGGGTATCCTCGTCTTCTCCTTGACACAACTTACAAAGGGATGGTTGCTTTTTAAAGGATTAATTTTTATGAAATTAAGGCTTTAGGCTTGAAACCGGTTAACTCCTGGATGTTAGTAAAGAAGATTTTCTCAATATCTTCTTCATTTATTATCCCATCTGCCTCAAGTTCTTTGCATGCAGTATACTGTGCCTCAAGAATGTTAATTCTCCAACCTCTTGGGAAGAAGGTACTGTCTGTACCGAATAGAACCTTGTGACTTCCTCCGGTTGTTATTGCTTTCTTGAAAATTTGCTTAAGATCGAGGTCATATGGTAGGTACTTCATCCAGCTGTTGGATCCTGAACTATCCATATAGACGTTGTCAGCCTGGTACTGCATTAATAAGACCTCTCTGAACCATCCCGCACCGAAATGGGCTATAATGAAATTCAGTTCAGGGAAATCTCTACTGGGTACCTGTATATCAATGGGGTTACCGTTCCTAAGATCTGCCTGTCCACCAATCGTGATCCCAAAATGTAAGAATACGAGTAAACTATGTTTCACACAGGCCTCGTATATAGGATAAACTTCCTCATCGTAGACCTTCATCCTCTTCCAGCTGCTGGGATAAAGTTTAATTCCATAAAATCCAGCCTTTGCAGCCTGCTCAAGCTTCTGTACTGCATCCTCATCTGATGGGTTTATGTTTCTGTATCCAAGAAACCTCTCAGGGAACCTTTCGATAGTATCCAGGAATTCCTCATAGGCCTCATCCCCTACCATTACTCCCATGGCTTGTATACCGTATTTATCTAGCTCATCTACCCATTTCTTTGCTGTATCCCAGTCGGCTCCAGGAAGTTCTATACTCTTCATGTCGGTGCGGCTGCTGGTTCTGTTGGTAAAGCTCTCCATTGTTCGCCCT
>WJIV01000277.1 GCA_014730055.1 Candidatus Bathyarchaeota archaeon | reverse complement strand
GGTGATGGGATTACAAGCAGAGCGTTCAAGACGGGAGAGAATCAATTCATCCGGGATGTTCGAGATGATCCGGATTATATACGTGGTGATGTTGACGAGGATGTCCCCCCGACTGTATCTGAATTACTTATAACTGTTGTAGGAGAGGAAGGGGTAATAGCTGTTATCAATATTGAAAGTGATAAACCTAATGCTTTCTCAGAGCAGGACAAGAATATACTTGATATCTTGTCTGAACATATGGCTACTAATATTGAGAGAATAAAGGGTCTTGAATATGAGAGAATTTACGAAAAAAGGTTAGGGGCTTTACATAGACATGCTGTAAGTCTATCTGATGCGGATACAGTTGAGGAAATCGCAAGTTTAACTGTAGACGCAATAGACTGGGTATTTGGATACAATCGAATTAGTTTCCTTCTAGTAGAGGAAGATAACCTAATCAGAGTAGATGGCATTCCTAAAAAAGCTCTTAATGAGTTATCCCTCGAAGGTAAGGGAATTACAGTACGGGCAGTAAAGACAGCTCAGACCCAACTTGTGCCAGATATTCGAAAAGATGAAGACTTCAAATCAGGTATTAAAAATAAGGATTTGGTTCCCTCTCTCTCAGAGTTAGCTGTACCAGTTATAGCTAATGATAGAGTATTAGCTGTAATTAATGTTGAGAGCCCCTCAATTGATGATTTTGATGAGACAGATAAGAGATTGATGGAATTATTAGCGGAATCAGTATCCTCTGCAATGGCTCGAATACAACGGGTGGAGGACTTAGAGGAGAAAGTAGAGGAAAGGACAGCGGAATTAAGACAGGCCTATGAAGAGCTCAAGGAACTGGATAAAATGAAAGACCAGTTCATTAGTATGGCGACCCATGAACTACGTACCCCACTTACATCCATCAAAGGATATGTTGACTATATACAAAGCGGATCAGCGGGAGAGATCCCAGATAATATAGAAGAATTATTAGATATTGTTCAGAGAAATACGAATAGGCTGGAGAGTCTTACGGATGATCTATTGGATCAGAGAAGAATTGAGTCTGGTAAACTTGAGATAGAGAAAGAAAAAATTGATATAACTAACTTGCTAGACGAAATAATTGAGGAAGTAAAACCTCTGATAGATGAAAAGGATCTGAGACTGGAAGTTGAGGTTCCTGGGAAAACGCCGGAGATTTTCGCTGATAAGATACGTATTGGTCAGGTGTTCCTTAATCTAATCGAGAACGCAGCAAAGTTCAGCCAAGAAGGAACTCAGATAAAAGTGCAGATAGAGGATGAAAACGAATCAATCAAGGTAAGTGTCGAAGATGAAGGGATTGGCCTCAGCGACGAGGATAAAGAAAAGCTATTTGAGCCATTTCCTGATATTGAGAAACCGGATTTCTACGGAGGAACAGGTCTAGGTTTGAGCATATGTAGTGGCATCGTTGAGATGCATGGGGGGGAGATCTGGGCAGAGTGACCTGGAAGAGGAGAAGGATCAACTTTCATATTTACTATTCCTAAAAATGATAATTAATAATTTGATTATCTTCTGTAGATATTTAGAGTATTGGCTTATCTAAAGAGACCTTTCTTTTTCTCGATAATTGTACCAAGGTATTCATTAAGGTTTTTCTCAAATTGATTATTGGATTTTATTATCTTAATATCATAGACATCGCCTAAGCCACCTACTTCTCCGTTCCCTGATACATCTATCAAGATAGTGGCGATTGATTTCTCGAGTCTGGTTTGGACATCTACCCTTTTTCCAAATAGGTTGATGAGATCATTTGGTTTGCCATTTTCAGATATATCTGCTAGGATAATTTTTGTCTTTGTCTCACCTATTAGGTCGAAATTGTGCTCTCCCTCAGATTGGCCTTTGAGGACAGCGTCATAATCCAATTCTATTCCCCATTCAGAGAAAATATTCTGAATTGAGTCTTTAACTCTCTGGATTCTGTTCTCAGGTGACATTTCAGAAGCTTTACCTGTCTTAAGGTATGAAGATATTTTCTCGTACTTTGATTGCTTGAAATTGAAATTAGCTCCACAGTTCTGGCATTGATGCTGGATGTTCGGCCTCTCGAAGTTATTTCCACAGTTGTTACACTTGAAGCTTGATCCGATTATAGAGTAACTTTCTTTGCCGGATTCTGGTGGTTCGTCGTCTATAGAGCCCAGATCGGTATCACAGTTTGGGCAAACAAATCGATGTTCTTTCTCGAATTTTGATTTATCGTCGATATATCCGCAATGAGAGTGCTCAATGAAGTCATTTCTGCTTATATCGACTGATTTGCATTTTGTGCATGAGTATTTTGTGTAAACTTCTGGAGATCTGCATTTGGGGCAGAAGACAACCATCTTGTGATCCTTGTGCTCAAGGACTCCTTTTTCTTCTAGCGAGTTGAGTAGACGTCTAAAGATTGCTGGATTATATTCTTCTGCAATTTCCTCGATACCATCGTATACTACTCCTTCAGAGGTTAGATGGAAGTTAATCTCCTTAACGTCATGATTATTTAGCTTCATCAGCAGCTCCTCTTCATCAGGAGTTAAGATTCCAGTATTTTCTTCACTCATTATTATCACTAATATATTAGGTTAAAGAAGATGAATGCAATTAATAGCAGTATTACGCTATGAATTAGTCCTCCTCCTATTCGGTTGTCCCTGATCTTTCCAGCGACGAGCCCCCCCATTAAACCTTCTATTACTGCCGACCAGAAAAGTATTGACTTGTAATAGTTTAAGTCAAGCATACGTACTACCCCAGCCTGAGCAATCAATGGGTCCTGTGCTGTCTTTGCTAGAGGTCCGAGAAATTGTCCAATAATGGACCAAGAGATCCCTAGGAAGATAATATTCCCTATATAAACGAGTAAAATATAAGGGCCTACCTGTGTGTCCTTCTCATCCTTATACTCTGCCAAGCTGGTGAACATGCCAACACTTGTTTCTAATACCTCGATCATTCTTCCACCAGTCTCGTAAGCTTCTAGCAAGATTGTGACAACTCTTTTTGCTGAGGGCCTGATAAGTTTTTCACCCAGCCATATAAGGCTGCCCTCTAGGTCTGAGGTTAGCTTGAATTTTACCATTGCCTGTTCAAGGTGGGGAGTTATTGGACCATAGTCTTTTGTGGCTGCGTTCTCTAATGCGTCGAATATAGATAATCCTGATCTTACTCCTTCCGTTAGGTCTCTAAGGAATCTTGGTACATTGTTATCGACTTCTCTCAGCCATATACTATTGTTATATTCAATGAATGCTGGAGGGATTATGATCACTAATATAGCGAGTAAGAATGTGTTATTCGCTCTCATATCAAGAGGGATCATGTATTCCTTTGTTGGGACATAGATTCCGCTCAAAAAAATGTTAGCGATAATTAGCATACCTACGAAAGATGAGACCAGCCATACAGCTATCTTGTACTTTCTATCAAAGTACATTTTATTCCTCCTCTCCGAACATCATATCCAGTAGGAGTATAAACGCTGAGGCCATGACGGGTAGACCGAAAAATGTTATTAGGTTCAACTGAAGTACAGGGGAGCCACCTACTCCCCCGCCTATGACGGATAGTATGGTGATCATTAATATGAACAAAACTGGGCCTACTACCATAGCCGTGACATATAGCTCACCGATGTAAACCAATGAGCTCAGTAGTTTTTTAAGATCTTCTCGTTTTTTCTGGAGCTGTCTATCCACCTCATACGATAGCAAGCTATCGAGCTCTCCGCTGGTGAATATAGTGGTCCTCATCCCGTATATTATATTTGAAAATGATTTCGATGGACTTCTTTCGGATATATCTCCAAGTGCCGTTAGTACATCATGTCCGAAGACCCTTACGTTTGTCGTAAATCTTTTCGCTAGTCTCCAGATAGGAGTATCCTCTTTTTCAATATCTACCAGTCTAGCCATAATTCTCTCTATGGGCATCCCGCTAGCCGCGAGTACAGCCATGTAGCTAAGGGAGTATACAAGATTATCTTCAAGCTTGGTTTTGTCTGCGTTCTTTTTGTAGACCGGATAGTACATGAAGAGCAGCGTAGTTATGCTTGATGTCGTCAATGCTAGACCCGCTGTAGCAAGAAACACTCTCAAGGCCGAGAATGAAAAAAAGAAGTAGTGGATCATTACGGAGGTCAGTATTGTCCCTAGAAATATGATGGCTATACTCAGTTGCATCCTGAACAGATAATCACCGAAATATAATCCAGCCCCACTATCATAGTAGGTGTCTCTGAACTCTGAGTAAATATCGTTAAAGAATGTCTTAACCTCGGAGGTTATCCGACTCATCCAACTAATCCCATCCGTGCAACATTATAAACTTCATCTGGATTAAGGTAATAGTTTCTAACCATCTCAGCTACTTCATCATAGCTTTTTATCTCAGCTTTAATCATCCAGCGGATAATTGTCTCTCTTCTATCAAGCTCATCTTCTAGTTTCTTGAAGGGGATCTGGTCCCTCTTGGAGATTAGGTTAAAGATGCTTTTCTCATCTGCTTGTGGTCTAGTGTATTTGAAGTTATTCTGCCCCTCCCAAGTGAACCGTTCCTCCATCATTAACTTACCCTCATCGGTGACCCCGGTGAGTTCTGTTATTCCTACTATTTTTCTTGCAACTGTTCCGTTATACTCGACACGTCTAATTTGTATCAGGCTATTCATCAGGGGTATCATAGTCGGGGGGATATTCATGGGCCTGGCAGTTAATCTCTGGATTATGGATTCGATGCTATCTGCGTGGGCTGTACATAGTCCTCCGTGCCCTACGGCAATGCTCTGGAATAGGGTGTAGGCTTCTTCTCCTCGGACCTCTCCGACGATAATGTAGTCGGGGCGCTGTCTTAGGGCTGATTTGAGTAGGTCGAAGAGGGTTACTTCCTGTACTCCTGGCTGGAAGCTGGTTCTCGTGGTCAGTGGTATCCAGTTCTCGTGTAGCCTAAGCTCTCTAACCTCCTCGATGGTTACTACTTTCATCTCTGGTCGTATGAACATACATATAGCATTGAGGAGGGAGGTCTTGCCTGATGCTACTGCTCCTACGACCATCATGCTTCTCAGATGTTCTACCAGTATCCAGAAGTATGC
>WJIV01000276.1 GCA_014730055.1 Candidatus Bathyarchaeota archaeon | reverse complement strand
GCGGCTCCATTTAGCTACACTCTCGCAAAAAGAGCAGCTATATTGAATGGTGCTACTCAGATAGCGATCACAAAAATGGACATACTCTACCCATCTACTAAAGGACTGCAGAATTACGAGGAACTCCCTGAAGAAGCAAAGTCCTTTGTTGGAGAGGTCGAGGAAAAAGTTGGTCTACCAGTTACTTTAATCGGTACAGGCCCCGCGGTAGAAGAGGTCATTGATCGTCGTTAGAAATTTAAGAACCCTCTTTTCTTTCTAAACTCTTCATCAAGTTTTTCAATTAGTTCTCTTTGTCGCCTGCTTAACCTTTTTGGAACCTGGACGGTTATATGCACTAACTCGTCTCCGTTCCCAAACCTACTAGGCATACCCTTTCCTCTTATTCTCAGTATATCTCCGTTCTGAGTACCCGAGGGTATCTTCAATTTCTCCTCCCCACCAAGAACAGGAACTTCTATCTCCGTACCCAAGGCCGCTTCTGGAAAACTAATCTCTGCCTCGTAAATTACATCTCTACCTTTTCGAATCAACATCTCATGCGGCTTAATGCTTACCCGAACATATAGATCTCCTGAGGGTCCACCGAAACGCCCTGCCTCACCCTGCCCCCTGAGTGTTAAATAGACCCCATCTTCTACTCCAGGAGGAACATTTACCTGTAGTTTTCTTCTTCTCTCCTCTAGACCGGATCCTCCACAGACACTGCAGTTTCTCTCTGGAACCCTACCCCTTCCTTCGCATCGTGGGCAAGTCGTGACAGTTATCATCTGACCGAAAAGACTCTGTCTCCTCTGCTGAATCTGGCCTGATCCACCACATTGGGGACAAGATTCAACACTGTATCCTGGCTCCGCTCCACTTCCATCACACTTGCTACATTTTTCAAGTTTATTTAGACTTAATTCGACCTCGGCTCCGAACGCTGCTTGCTCGAGGCTTATAGCAATTCCTGTTTCAATATCTCTTCCTCGCCTTGGGCCGGTACGGGTCTGGGTTCTGAAGCCGCCGAATCCCCCTCCGCCAAAAATGTTTCCAAATATTCTACTGAAAATATCATCTCCAAAACCCATATCCCGGAAGATATCCTGGAAGTTGGCGCCTCTGAATATATCCTCAGAAGTGTAGCTGCCCCGTATTCCATCGTGCCCAAAGGTATCATACTGTTGCTTCTTCTCTGGGTCGCTTAGTACGGCGTAGGCCTCGCTGATCTCTTTGAATTTTTCCTCTGCATCTGCCTCTTTGTTCCTATCTGGGTGGTACTTGAACGCTAGCTTCCGGAAAGCTCTCTTTATCTCGTCCTGAGACGCGTTTCTTTCTACTCCTAGTACCTCGTAATAGTCTCTTTGCTCAGACACAGATTTCACTCCGGCTATATACCCTGATTTATCCAAAGATCTTAACCTAAAAACGTTATGAGAAAAAAGGGAGTTTTATCTTGGTGTATCAGGGTGCCACTTTTTCTGTATCTCCAGTGTTTTCTTCATCCCGGTCTTTTCAAGGTGCTTGATAATCTCATCTAGTTTAGTGTGTTTAGCTAATTTCCCTTCCTCCGTTGCCATTCTTAAGAGCATTCTCACAAGTAGCATTGACCCTTCCTGAAGATTACGCGTGTCAACCTTATCCATCATATCTGCTGTTGTGTGACCCCATCCTCGACCTACTACTAGTTGCTGCATGCTGGGTTCCGCGTGCATGTAAATTGCTGGAACTCCCTGCATGTAAAAGGGCCAGTGGTCTGACGCTGCAGAGGTGCCCTCAGAGACGGAGGTAGGGTAGTTGGCTTCTTCCACGAAGTCATTCAACCATTTTTTCATCTCCGGTGGTTGGTAGACGGTAAAGGCGGCGTGCTGTGTACCATCTTTGTAGGCTAGACCTCCTAGCTCCAAGTTTACCATAATGGCGAGTTTATCCATCTCATCAATATGGTCTGCGACATAACAAGTGCTCCCTGTTACGCCAATTTCCTCACAGGCGAAGCAGATGAACCGGATTCCTCGCTTGAATTTGCCCTCATATGGTTTAAGGGCACGAGCAAGCTCCATGGTCACTACGGTACCGCTCAGATTATCCATTGCTCCCTGACTTATGTCATGTCCATCGTAATGCCCGCCTATTACTATCCATTCGTCCTCCTGACCTGGAAGCTCAGCGACAATATTAGCTGACTCTGAGTCTGGTACTATTACGCTCTCATCTTTTAGTCTGACAATCAGCTCCTTGCCCTTAGCAAGTCGTAGCATAAGTGACCCAGTCTCGTGGCTCACTCCTATCCCGGGTATCTCCCCTCCCATTTTGTAGCTTGGTCTAAGGCTTCCTGTCGGTGGAAGCTGGCCAGGGTTATGGTTAACAAATATGAAGCCTGCTGCGCCATATTTCACGGCGTATCCGTACTTTGTCCTTCTATGTACTCTTTTACCTGCTGGGCTAGTAGCACTGCTACATACCACGATCTTACCCTCAACATCCTTGGGATCAATCTGCTCAAACTCCTCTGGGCTCCCTGTTCCAAGGTCGATTACCTCGCCCTCCACCTCTCCTCCAGGGCTCATGGCCAAGCTTATAGCCTCGAACTCTCGTAGGGTGGGTTTGATCATTGTTAATTTTACTGGGCCTCGCTTCCAGCCATAATATTTGAAAGTCTCAGCCTTCGCATTATCGTAGCCATACTCTCTTAGTTTTTTGAGCATGTACTCTTGGGCTTCTTTCTCACTTGGTGTACCGGCAAATCGGCTTCCTATCTCATCAGCCATAACAAGCATGTTTTCTTTTATCTGACTATTCTGCCAGATATCACCAATGAGGATCTTTTCATCTTTCAGAAGTTCCTCGGATAACATGCTTTAATCATGATTTTTCATAATATAGCAATTTCTAATTAGAGTAATAAAAAAACTGAGAAAATAGTTCTAAAAATAGATGTCTTATCCTTGATCCTCGTCATCGACTACCTTGTAGTCAGCGTCGACAGTCCTCTTATCCTGCTCATCGTTTTGAGAACCAGGAGGTGGTGCCT
>WJIV01000315.1 GCA_014730055.1 Candidatus Bathyarchaeota archaeon | reverse complement strand
TTTCTAACATCAGCAGATATACTATTCACCGTTCAAGCCGAAGAATTCACTATGTATATTACACGTATAGGCGGCTTATCGAAGACAGACCAAGATGGAAATACCGAAACGATATTTGAAGATAGTCATCTAAATTGTATGACTTGGCATATAGATTGTAAACGCGCGAAAAACAACGTTAGCTGATAATTTTACCATATTTTCTTCATCACGAATGCTAAATTATAAGTGTTAAATGCTAAATGTCTGGGGTATTTTAGAGTTTTCTTAATAGCATATAACTTTACAAAATATTCAAATCTCCATTCTAAATGATAAATCCCTATTCCAATGATAAAGTTCTAATAGCAGATAATTTTACAAAAAGTCTTTAATTTTCCTTCCTAAAATCGTGATTTTTCGGTTGTTTTTTTCTCTTCAATCTCATATAATAATGCTTATATGCTAAAGATTTTATGGGAGATAAACTGTGAAACCGACAAATTCTCAATTACCTTCTCCTCTTTTATCAATGTTGATAGAAGAATTCATAGACTCTCTTCGCTGGAGTAATCGTTCTATTTCTACCGTCAACAGTTATCGTCATGATTTAATTTCTTTTTTGAACCACCAAGAATGTAAAAATGAGTTTACACTCTTGCAATTTACACCGGATGCTTTAGAAGATTATTTTAGCAAAAAATCAGAGTGTGTGAAACCAGCTACCTTAGCCCGCTATCAGAGCAGCTTTCGCTCTTTCTGCAGATGGTTGATAAGGAAAGACTATCTTCAAAAAAACCCGTTTGACACTATTGAAGGCGTCAAGGTAGAAACAACCTTGCCCAAAGCTAATAAACAAGAGGAACTAAAGAGACTCTTTGATGTCATTAAAGACAGAAAAGACTGGATAGGTAAACGCGACTTGGCGTTATTTCTTTTGCTTTATCAATCAGGATTACGTGCGTCTGAAGCGCTCTCTTTAAAAATTGGTTCTATAGATTTTCAATTGCGTACTATCAAAATCATGGGAAAAGGACAAGTAGAGGCTATTGTTCCATTTTCTTCTCAAGCGGCTCGGGCCATTAGAGCGTACCTTCGAACTAGAGAAGAATCCTCCAAAAGACAGGAAAGTCCTCTGTTCCTTTCATACAGAAAGCGTCCCCTCTCCTATCGACAGGTGTATACGCGCTTAAAGGAATATGCTCAGCAAGCAGAAGTCTCAGATATAACTCCCCATACCCTTAGACATAGTTTTTGTACTCACCTGCTTACCTCAGGCAGAAACCTGCGGGAGATTCAGTTGTTAGCTAGACATAAAAGTATCCAAAGCACTCAACGTTATCTTGACCTGAGCTTAGAGCAAACCATCTCTGCTTACCGAAGTAGCGAAGAGGATTTGGAAATATGAATGATGAATGTTAAATGCTAAATGATAAATGAAAAGTCACCTCATCTATTCAGCCCTCCGGGTGGACGGACTCCGTTCCGACGGACTCCCGGCGGGTCGGCGACATTCATCATTGAAAATTCAGCATTGTTTCTTGGAGGAAGAGATGACAGATGAAATTCTAACTTCGGCTGAACGTCTGCGGCAGAGATGAACTCCCTACTTCTTTGTCCGCAGATGATATTGTCAGATATTTCACTTTGTCTAAAAGCGAAATTGATGAAGCCCAAAAATGCCGCGGAGCTATCAATCAAGTTGGCTTTGCGCTTCAGCTTTGTGCCCTGAGGATGATTGGCCGATTCCCAACTGATTATCAACAGGTGCCAATCGAGGCGATTAACTATCTTGCATCGCAGCTTGATGTGGCTTCCTTTTCTTTCTTTAACTATCCTCAAAGAGAGCAAACGAAGTGGGACCACGCTGAAAGAATTCGCCAATTGACTAAGTTTAAGCCGTTTGACGAAGAAGTGAAGGTGGAATTATCCGTAGCTTTAAGAGAACAGGCGCTTCAATGTAACCAATCGAGAGGTCTTATGGCATTTGCCAGGGAAAAACTTTATCGCGATAGAATCGTCCGACCGGCAGCAAATACCCTTGAGAGGTTAATAGCGAAAATCAAACATCAGGTGGAGGAAGAGATTTTCTCTTTCATCTTTGGCCAGTTAGATGAAAACATGAAACAAATCTTCTCTCAATTGCTTGTGGTGGAAGAAGGAAGTAAGTTTTCCCCCCTCCAATTATTCAAAAAGCCGCCACCAGCCGCATCGCCGAATGCGCTACTGGCTTTACTTCGTCAAATTGAGCAAATCCGAGAAATTGGCATTGAGAAACTGGATTTTTCTTTTCTATCAGAAAATAAAGTGAAATATCTAGCGAAGCTGGGAAAGGGTTATAGCACCAGTCCCATGCTTAGATTTAAAGAGAAAAAGCGATATAGCCTGCTCGCTTGTTTCCTTCGTGAAACATTAACAGAAACGATTGACACTGCAATTGACATGTACAATGCATTGATAACAAGTGTTATCAGACGGTCAAAAAATGACCTTAATAATCTCACTCAAAAAGTCGCCAAAGAGAAAAATGAGATGGTTATTCTATTCAAGGATATCGGCTCGATTCTCCTGGATGAAGAGATATTAGACGAAGAAGTTCGCAATAGGATTTACCAAGAAGTTATCCCAAAAGAACAACTGCAACATAAGGTAGAAGCATGCGAATCGCTAGCACGTCCTGCTGACTATAATTGTCTAGATTTCATCGAAACTCGCTATAATTACACGCGTCAATTCTCGGTTCACTTCTTAGAAACAATAGATATTCGCCCATATCAGCAAGAAGAGGATCTTTTTCGAGCTTTAAAGCTCATTAAGCAATGTAATGAAGAGAATCAAAGGAAAATTCCACCGTCCGCTCCAACAGGTTTTGTTCCTAAGAGTTGGATGGAACAGATGCAGAAGGAAGATGGCACAATCGACAGGCATTTTTATGAACTTTGCACACTTGTCAAACTTCGAGATGCTTTGCGGTCGGGAGATATCTGGGTGGAAGGGAGTAGACGATACCTACCTATTAAACGCTATCTGTTTTCTGATAACCATTGGACAGAGAATAGACAAAAATACTATCAGCAACTCTCCCTCCCAGTTTCTCCGTACCAGTTCATAGCTGATATGAAAGAAGAATTTATACAAATCAGTAATAGTGT
>WJIV01000310.1 GCA_014730055.1 Candidatus Bathyarchaeota archaeon | reverse complement strand
GGGAGGGTCTGTAAGACCCCAGCGGGCTACGGCCCGCAGGGGCACGACCCGTCGAGCCGTGAACCAACCTGAACTGTGTGAACGATCTTTGCATTGTTCCTCTTCAGGAGTCCCCGTCCTTTAGGGCGGGGAGGGCGTCAACTTGAGGATTTTCGCGGCCTCGTTAAGGCTGATCCAACCTTCAGGGATGTGCTGCGTCATAGGTTCTCCTGTGTGGAGACTGCCGTCTTCAGGCGGCAGAGGAAATACTCCGGAATGGTTGGTGAATAAACTGACATTGTTGTCCGTCGCAGTCTAGGATTGTCTTGATGTTGACTAGAACCGTCGTATTCCCGCTCAATCTCGACGCCGCCCAAACGGAGGCCGTCGAGGAGACACTGCATGTGTACACGCAGGTTTGGGGGCGAGCTGTCGACGTCGCATGGCCGCAAGCGCGCCCACACCGCTTCAGTGTGCACAAGCGCGTCTACGGTAAAGCGCGCAAGATAGGCCTCAAATCCCAGCTTGCCGTCTCGGCCATTGCGCGCGCCGTCGAGTCGGTCAAAGCAAGCCGCGTGTTGGCGAAGCGACGCAACAAGAACAAAAAGCCCGAAAATCGGAAGCCCGCGACGAAGCCGCGGGTCAAGACGACGATTCCGGTGCGGTTGGATGCCCGGACGCTCTCGTTCGACAAGCCACGCGAGACGGCCTCGTTCATGACGCAGCACGGGCGCGTCCGCGTCCCACTCGTCTGGCATAAACAAGCGCGACGTTACCGCGCGTGGAACTGCAAGTCTGGCGAGATCGGTCGTCGCCGCGACGGCCGCTTCGTACTGCGCTTGCACTTCACACAGGAAGCGCTGGACGCCCCGTGTACGGATCGCGTGGTCGGCGTCGACAGCGGAATCCGTAATCCGGCTGTCGCCTCCGACAACCGGTTCATCTGTAATGATCGAAAAGGAAAATGGAAGGCCCACGAACGGCGCTTGCTCTCGCTGCGCTCGCGGCTCCAGTCGAAAGGCACGAAGTCTGCCAAGAGGCATCTGAAGAAGCTCTCGGGCAGACTGAGACGGTTTCGGA
Organism: Candidatus Bathyarchaeota archaeon; assembly: GCA_014730055.1. Next base: position 1,952 of record WJIV01000310.1, on the reverse strand, counting down.
TCGACTGCGACCGCGCCCTTGCAAAGGAGCTTCTCGCGCCGTTCAGCCCCGGCGACACAATCGTGCTGGAGGATCTGACGGGCCTTCGCGAACGAGTCGGCGAGAAAAGCCAGAGGAAGGCCAACAAGCCGCAACGAACGCGGTTGGGTCGCTGGACCTATGCCCGTCGTACGCAAGCCATCGAGGACCGGGCCGAGGTCACAAGCGTCCGCGTCGAACGCGTCGCGCCGAGGTACACGTCGCAGCGCTGCCCGGCTTGCGGGGAGCGGGCGAAGCGGCGCAAAGCACGGCTGCGCTGCCTGGAATGCGGCCTCGACATCGACGCGGATCTCGCCGCTGCTCGCAACATCGAGTTTCTGTGGCGCAGTGCCATCGACGCTGCGTCCGGGCCTCCTGTCAACCGGCCTGATGTAGGCGGCTCTGTGAAGTTCGCTTCGCATCCTGCTTACAAGCTGTCTCCTTCAGGTGACAGTCGTTGACGACTGCTCCTTTCTGCTTTCTGTTTCGCCCGCCACCTGCGGACGTCTTTCTCGATTTGAAGTCGATACATGGCAAGGGATGCGTCTCGCAGTTGCAAAACGAAGTCCTCTTCGGCGCCGTGTTCGTGGACGGCGCGCCACATAACGTCATAGGCGACCCAGCACGCATCGGTTGGTGTCGCAACGGTATCAACATCTCGCCATTGACCGTCACAGAAGACGGCGACAATATAATTTTTGGGTGCAGCGCGCACGATTGAGGCCGCGATGGCACCCTCACTTTTGAATTGGGGCACCAGTTCGCCAGTCGCATCGAAGGCCGCGTCCGATACCGTAAGCAAGAAGTCAAGCGGGATCGCTTCGGGTTTTCCCGCGCGCGTATAACGTTCAAGCCACGTCTCGCTATCGAGGACGGTAACATCGTCGGTAGGTATTACCTCTTCAACAAGCTCCGCCCGAGACGTCGTTGTACCCGGAAGCGCGGCCCCGACGTAATCTTCGAGATCTTCCCGCTTGAACTTGAGGTATTTACCCTGCCGAAGTGCCGGGATTTCACCGTTTTTCACCTTCTTGAGCAAAGTGGAGTACGCAATACTCAACAGCTGCATTACTTCCTGAGACGACAGCAAATCCTGATCATATTGCGCTTGAATCTGCGCAATATCCACGGGCCGGAAGCGCAAGCGCTTACCAACCCTAACAACAGGGATTGTACCCGTCTTGACCTTCTTGAGTAGCGTTGAATAAGCTATCCCTAACTGCTCGGCCGCTTCTTGTGACGATAATAAAGCGCCTTTAGTAGTACCTGGCTTCATTTGCATACACACCTTACAGCCCCTTTGAGGTACTGTCAAGTACCGCGACGCTAGCTTATTCACTTACTCTTGCGACACACTAGTTTTTCTACAGACATTGCGAGTCCGGTAGGGGCCCAGACATGGAGATGACGCGTGTCACTTACAACACACTAATTCTTCTACAGACATTGCGAGGAAGAAGCAAAGGCTGGCGAGTCTACTTACAACACACTAGTTCTTCTACAGACATTGCGAGCGTCCCTCCGAGTACGTTGCCAACCTGCACGTGGGCCTTACAACACACTAGTTCTTCTACAAACATTGCGAGTTCGGTGCGGGAGTCGTCGTAGGACGGGGAGCCGAACTGCTTACAACACACTAGTTCTTCTACAAACATTGCGAGACTCGTGGATCAACGAGATGTACGTGTCGCAGCGCCTTACAACACACTAGTTTTTCTACAGACATTGCGAGACAAGTGAGGAGATCGAAGTCACGGTCCCAGACAAGCTCTTACAACACACTAATTCTTCTACAGACATTGCGAGGTAGATACAAGTCCCTTATCGTAAGGTATTGTATTTCTTACAACACACTAGTTCTTCTACAGACATTGCGAGTTCGTAGTGTGGGCCACATCGAGGGCAGTCCAAGTGCTTACTTACAACACACTAGT
>WJIV01000039.1 GCA_014730055.1 Candidatus Bathyarchaeota archaeon | reverse complement strand
GTTATACTGCGTGATTCTTAAATTTAGCATTCAACAACTATAGTGTATCTATAATTTTTATATTATTAAAGCAGTTAATTATATTGTGCCAAGATCCAAAGTATCTATACTGTTGATCTCGCTTTTAGTCATCGTACTTAGTTATATTGCCTCATATCATGTTCATTCTAGTCAATTGATTCAAGTTGAAACATTCGACAGCACCTCATATAATCCGCCCAGCATCAATGAATCTACGGCGATCTTGTTTGAAAACTTTGAGGGTATTGTAGACGGGTCCCTGCCAACCGAGTTCTTGCATTCAGGAGAAGTTAACGATACTGCATATGTTGTTTATGACCCAGTGACTACACAGAGTAAGTCAATGTTTCTTCATGAACATGGTGGAGACAAGCGAAACAGTATCGTGAAAATAGAGAACATCGAGTCAGGCAACATGGTAATTGACTTCTACTATAAAGTTAATGGCGCTAATGCCTCACGTCAGGTTTTCCAATTATATAACGAGGAAGGTCTTCGATGTGTGGGGATGAATACTCTCATTGGGTATTACTGGAGGTATAGAAGCCCAGAGGAAACTGCAACTGGTTTTGGTGTCTGGAAGGCTATGCCCTCCCTGGGTAAGGTTGAGGCAGATAAATGGTATCATATTGAGATTTTCACAGACTATGAGACTCAGATGGTCATGTATGGTGTTGATGGGGTTTACAGTGAGTGGTTGCCGTCTCAGAGTAACTGGGAAGTAATAACCGGTATAAGTTTTAGAGGGAACTATAATTATCCAGCTGACGCGTGGTACGACGAACTACAGGTCTCAGAATACGAGTAACTCATAGATAAAGGGAACTCAGGATGTACAAACTTTGTAGATCGGTTACTGGAAGTTCCTCATGATACTTCTCTAGGTATTGGTATTTGGGTTCGTATCCAAAGAGTCGTTGTAGTTAAGGGATAAGAGCATGATCACAGGTATCGCATAGCCTTGGTGCTCTTGGTGGAGGACTGAAATCGAAACAGGCAGTAGATAAGTAATCAACTTAATCTAACTCCAACATAATTTTCTAAGATTAGGTAATTGTTATAAAAATTATTAGACAATTCATTTTATAATTATTAATATTATTTCAGTCTCGTAAACTATTTATTTTAACATTCTATAAATTAATCATGTCTTTTACTACTATTAAAAGAAGTATTTCTGATGAACTTAGGGACTCTAGTACAGTTTCATCGAATAATACAGATTATTTACTCATTTACAAAGTAGTAGTTAGTAAAGGCAGAGATGGTTGTTATATTGCACAGAGTGAAGATTTTCCAGAAGCTATTACCCAGGCAAAAACATGGGATAAGTTGCGTGAAAATATTACTAAGGCAATCGAATTAGTATTAGAAGATAAATTTGGATGTATTCACTCATTTACTGTCTTAATGGAAGAAGAATAAATTTGCCTAGACTATTCAACCGATAACAAATATTGAGAAATTCATAAGCAAGATAAAAGATATGGATGAATGATACCCAATTATCTAGATATTATCTAATATTTTCAAAGCTCTGAACCATACTTTCCTAAAACCTCAGATCGTCCCAGATTCTTTTTAACTTCAATAATGCCGACTTTATCCACAAGGTAAGAGCATAGGTCTTCAAACGGTATATTAATACTAAAAAACGCTATCCCTATCAGGTAGAACCTTTGGGGACAAGAGAGATCGATAAATACAGATACAATAAATCTGTTACACTCGGGGTAATCGGTAAATGCGCAGGGTGTTATTACTGCGTGTATGCTTGCCCCGAAAACGCGATACTGGACACTAAACCACCCAAAATTATCGACAGTAAATGCACAAGATGCATGAAATGCGTGGAAGCATGCCAACGCAGAGTAATGCGAATAATTCACTACTAGTTAAAACATGGGTCAGAGAAAAAAAGCTATAGGGTAGCAGCTAACTTTTGGAGTAGAAACGCGCTGGCCTTAATTATCCGTTTCTGTGTCATGCATGACCGAGTAAATTCTTTGATCGCAACGGATTTTTGGTATTATTTTCTCTAACTTTCATTTCATAGCTTCATGAAAACGCTTTATATCTAGGTACATGGAGACCGCATTAGCCTCGAACTGCGCCCTCTTTCCCTCATCTCGGGATACTATTAACTCTCCCTCACTTATCAAGCGGTGCTGTAAGCTGAGGTTTCTGTTATTAAGGATCCTTATGTCTATCGTCCGTCAAAGCTCAGTCTCTTCTCAATTTTCCTTGCCAGCGCCTTTGGGTATAGTGCTTCTTGTTGGTAGCATTCATCTAGAAGTAGCCCAACATCGATGTCGCTGTCCTCACGTGCGTATCCTTTCACTGATGACCCGTATAGATAGGCGACTATTACTTCTTTATAGGGCTACAGTGCCCTTCATAAATTCAGCTTAATTTTAGATAAAATAAGTTCCTCAGATATGGCCATCTCAAATACTTGTACTCTTAAAGTCACTTTAATATTTCTAAACGTGAATACTGGAATGATTTTCGAGCATCGAAATAAACTATTATTTTACCCAAAAAGGAAAGATGCATTCATTAAGTATATTATTTAGTTGAAATAATGTCCAATTCATGTAATTTAATCGATGACTTTATCATCACTCTATTGAGTTGTATGCAAATAAAATTATAAGTAATTGCACACACATACACACACAGATATGTATGGGCTCGAAGAATATATCCATATCCGATGAAGCTTACCAAAGACTGGCTGCACTTAAAAAGCCAAACGAGAGCTTTACACAGGTAATTAACCGTCTAACTCAGAAAAGATCAATACTAGAACTCGCTGGAACTCTTTCCGAGCAAGAGGCAGCAGAAATTATTGAGAACATCAATAATCTACGGGAAGATAGTGAGAAGAGTTTAATGCGAAACCTTAGAAAAGTTGAGGCTTCATGATTGCTGACACCTGCTTCATCATAGATGTTATGAGAAATAACCTGGAGGCCACTGAAAAAGCAAAGGAGATGGAAAATAACAGTACACCTCTTATGGTAACGGCTCCAACGGTTTTTGAGTTAAACGTTGGGTTATCTCTTAGTACAAAACCCCTGGAGGAGAAAGAAAGGATTCAAGAGGTTTTGGAGTCTTTGATTTTTCTGCCATTGGACTTCAAAGCATCGATTGAAGCTGGAAGTATCTACGGAGAGAAGAGAAAACAAGGCAATACGATTAATCCACAGGATGCAATGATAGCGGGGATCGCAAGAACAGTTGGGGAAAAAATACTAACCCGTAATACCAGACATTTCCAAGGAATAGAAAATGTATCTGTTGAGAGCTATTGAAATAATAAAATGATAACCAATTGATGATTAATTCCTTGGAGATGGTGAATAAACCGAATAGATGGAAGCTAGATAAAATGTACCACTCTATTAGTCAATATAAGACAATAAAAATAATCGATGATTTTTTTCCTCATATTAAAAATGCTTTTTTCTTAATCTTTTTCCATTCTTGCTGTAGTTGATGCAGCTACTGTAGCTGTATCTGTTTTTCACTTACGACGAGACCTCTGTTTTTAAAAATTAGATAAAGTTTTAGAAAGAACCGAGCTAAAACAAACGTGGAAAAATAAAAATTCTGTGAGTATACCTTTAAACTTGATGAAAATCCAGTAAAGGAATGATGCGTTATGAGAGTCGCGGTTCCTGCTTCGGGGAAAACCCTGGAATCACCCATTGACCCAAGGTTTGGGAGAAGTCCTTACTATTTAATAGTTGACACGGAGACGATGAAACACGAGATATTACCTAACACAAGGATGAGCGCACCGAGAGGAATAGAAGCAGCTCGTCTCGTGGCGGGAGAGGGCGTGGACGTCGTGCTGGCAGGGGCTCTAGGCCCAAATTCAACTGATGTATTATCTCAAGCTGGAATAAAGATCGTTAAGGGCGTAAGGGGAACAGTAAAGGAAGCCGTTGAAGCCTTCAAGAATGGCGAATTATGGAAATAATCAAACATAAAATTAAACGCTAGTTGGCAGTCGAGGACTTTTTTCGCTTGCTTGAGACCGTTACTACATACAAGCGGGGCAAGCCAAGAAATTCATGATATCTCGCCAGAACCAGAGTAACAAGATTAAACATATCAAATGAATTAGAAAATGATAGAATCCGTGAAAAAATCTTGAAATAATGTAACGGTAGTCATGGCTCTTAATTAATTTGAAACCAGGCCAGATAATTCCTGTTTCTTTATTGAAAGTAGTGTGACTAAAGGTTAGTGCGGTAGCAGGAACGTTGGGTATCCTAATACAGGTAGATCTTAGTTGGTCCTTTTTATCCTTTTAGTAGTCTCTTATGTCCTGGATCCTTACTCCTTCTTCAGCCTTTTTCTCCTGTTCACGCAGGTATTCCTCGATTCCGTGTTCCTTGATGAATTCGATGTGCTCCAGGAGGTACGAGTACCTGTTTCTCTGGTACTCAGTGTGGCTGCACCGGGAGAACTCTTCGCATAGTAGGCAGTTGTCCACAGTGTTTTCCTTTATCTTGATGCAGGTCTTTACGTCGCACCATGACTCCTCATGCTGCCTGCAGCCGGGGCAGTCTGAGTCTTCGAACCATTCTAGTCCTTTTAAAAAGCTGTCGTAGTCGAACTCTTGTTCTTCTTTTAGCCAGGAGTAATCTTTGACCAGTACGTCCTTAAGCATTGTAGCAAGGTCAGAGACTTCTGATGTAAATGATGTGCATTGGCCACAGTATACACCGCACCGTCCAAGCTTTTCCATAAATAGACTCCTAGAGTGGGCTTCTAAAAATAGTTTCCAGTCTCTGAACCATACACACCAGCTTACCGATATAATATTAAGATCTACCACCAGAACGATAAAGGACTCAAGGCCCCTGTTATTGCCCAATCCAGATTAGGTTTTAGTGAAGGGAGTGAAGGCGGTGAAGGCAACTTAGAGGGGGGGGCTCACACCTTGTGCACATGAATATCACTAATTGTATAGCCTAGCGTGTTATTCCAATATATCCAAGATCTCTCCAATCTCTTTTTTGTGTGCTTGATGTGTTTTCTCTTTCATGAAGGTGAGGTGCCTTTTCCAGTCTCCCTGGATTTGTTCTCCTTTACTAAGCCTGGTTAAGATATCTTCTAGTTTCTTGTTATTATCTTCATTTAATGACTTTTTATTTTTCTCAATGAATTTTTTAAGCCTGTTCAGATGGATCTGGAAGGCTTCAACGACCTCTGGTTCCCGCTGGGTTATCTCAAGGATGAAAAGTAGGCTGTTCATTATCCTTTCCTCGATGTCAGTTCCGGGCATTCCCCCATCTGGTTGAATTAATGCAGCGTACTCGACAAGCAGGTCAGTCTCAGTCTCTTCCTCCTCAGGTTCGGCCATGGTCTCGCTCTTAAGAAGTGAGTAAGACATGTCCAATCCAGTGG
>WJIV01000275.1 GCA_014730055.1 Candidatus Bathyarchaeota archaeon | reverse complement strand
TTAAGGAAACAAGTGTATTTCTCATTTTTAATGGCTTCATAAAATATCTCTACAGCATAATCTGTTGTTCCTCCCCCGGGCAGGGTCTTGTTACTAATTATTCCTGGGTACCTAACTCCTCTTACATCCAATCCAAAACGATCAAAATAATAGTCACATAAAAGTTCCCCAGCAACTTTTGTAACCCCATACATGGTTCCAGGTCTTAAAACTGTCTCTTGAGGGGTATTACATTTCGGGGTTTCTGGTCCGAAGACCGCAATACTGCTTGGACAGAAGACTTGTGATACGCCTTGTTCTCTTGCTACTTCAAGTACATTATAAGTGCCGTTCATATTTACATTCCAAGCCAACCATGGGTTTTCCTCTCCTTTTACAGATAATATTGCAGCCATATGATATATGGTATTAATATCATGCTTTTTTACAGAGTCTTTAATTGAGCTTTTTTCGGTAACATCGACATCATCTGTAGGTCCTTGCTTGAGATCCTCACTGGGTGCTCTGGTGTGTATTCCCACTATTACATTCTCTACTCCGTATATTTCCCTAAGAGCAGGCACAAGCTCTGAGCCTATCTGTCCAGTAGCTCCTGTAACCAAGATTCTTTGATTATTCATCTTTAACGATTTAATTTTTGACTATAAGCTTTTAAAAACTCTTATAGGCACAAAGTCGATCCAAAGATTGTGAATTAATTTGAGAGATCCAACCGCATTTTTATCTAAAGAATATAAAGAATTGGTGGAAAAGGACCTCGATTGGAGACTCAAGGAATTAGAGGGCCCAAGCAAGCCCAAAACTAAAGTTGAGGGCAAGGAAGTCATTCTACTGAATAGTAATAATTATTTGAGCTTGGCGACGCATCCTAAACTCAAACAGGCAGCACTGGAGGCTATTGAAAAATATGGAGTTGGCTCTGGCGCCGTTCGCCCGATATCAGGTACCATGGATGTTCATATTGAACTGGAGGAGCGTCTTTCTAAGTTTAAGGATGCTGAAGCTTCTCTAACCTATCCAACAGGATTTATGGCCAATTCCGGCCTCATTCCTCAACTGGTTGGGGAAGATGACCTAATTGTTAGTGATGAATTGAATCATGGTAGTATCATTGATGGGGTTAGGTTAACGAAGGCTGAACGTGCAATATACAAGCATAATGATGTTGAAGATCTAGCAAAAGTACTAGAAAAAGCAGAAACACATGATCCTGATTACAGAAGGATACTAATAATAACAGATGGTGTATTCAGTATGGATGGGGATATGGCCCCCTTAGATAAGATTGCTTCTATTGGTGAAAAGCATGGAGCAATGATATATGTTGATGACGCACACGGGGAAGGGGTCCTCGGTGAAGGGGGTAGGGGAATAGTAAGCCACTTTGGTTTGACCCATAACGATGTACATGTTGAAATGGGTACATTCAGTAAAGCCTATGGTACTATAGGGGGTCATATCTCAGGTTCTGAAATGTTGGTAAAATTCGCTTGGAATAAGAGCAGAACCTGGTTATTGAGTAGCAGTCATCCCCCAGCAATTGCCGCCGCTACTATAGCTGCAATTGACGTGTTAGAAAATGAGCCGGAGCATGTCGAAAACCTATGGAAAAATACTAATTACTTTAAAGACGCTGTTGAAGACCTTGGTTTTAATACGGGAAATAGTGAAACTCCGATAATTCCAATAATAGTTGGAGAGCCAGGTAAAGCAAAAAAACTTGCTGACAAGTTATATGAGGAGGGCACCTTCGTTACACCTATTGTATTCCCGATGGTAGCGCGAGAGTTATCACGAATCAGAGTTCAAATGAACGCCAAGCTTACAACTGATATATTGGATACAGTTATAGCACAATTAGAAAAAATAGGTAAAAATTTGGATATTATCTAAAACTCGAAAAAAGCTGTTAAAGGCTTCCCCTTTTTTTCTTTCAGGACCTCAGCACAGATCTGAGGTGAAAGTTCTTTGTACTCATAACCATAATCTTCAAGTAACTCCTTAGCGTTCTCGGCGATATCAGGAGCTACAATAATTGCTCTAACATATCTATTTTCATCAAGATCTATTACATCCATGTATTTCTTGAGTTGTTCTACTGAATCCTTTGTTGCTTTCACTCTTTTAATCTCAACCACAGCTAGAGTTCCATTCCTGTCATTACCTATTATATCAATGAATCCGGGATCCACTGACATTTCTTTTGTAATTGGTCGGAATCCTTCCTCTAGAAGCTGAGGTTTATATAGTATAGCTTCCTGCATGTCGCTTTCAGTTGCCCACATAGTGAATTCTCCAGCGTCTACGAGATTAAGTACGGCGAGCATAACTATGCTGGTGAAGTTGATCTCCATGGTTTCCCTTTCTTTTCTTCTATGAACCCTGATGTTGAGACCCTGGTCGTTCAATCTGGTTTTAAAGATTGATCCAGATGGTTGCCAGTTAACTGGAGAATAATCTTTTGGCCTGTGGACTAGAGCTGCTCCATCGGATTTTATAATTACGATTCTTTGACCAAGATCTAATGATGAACTTGCTCTTCCAGAATACTCGACCGTACATTCTCCAGCTATTATTACAGTCTTATGCCTTGATATACCTGACTTTATTACTCTTGCGGCTTTATCAAGTTCTGGGTTTTTCATTAAATGTTGGTTTTTTGTTTTTTCCATTTGTTTATCCTATACTTGTAACTATGTTAGTCCAGGCGGCGTTCATCTTCGCATCGTAAACCTGCAGGTGTTCCAGTGCATTGCCCAGAAGAAATGTATTGTGCCCAGGATAGAGCCTTTCGGGTTTATGTTGGATTAATTTCTTAATGGATGCTTTCCACTCCGGTAAATTGAAGCCTGGTCCATTGATGTATCCAAGTCTACCATTAGCACCGGCTATATCACCACAGAAAATACAAGTCTTTCCTTCATCATCCATTTTGAATGAAATTCCACCGGGGGTATGCCCTGGGTTGTGAATTATTTCGAGTTTAATATCTCCAATTACTTGTATATCTCCATCTTCTAAAGTTATGTCCACATTGATAGGTTCAAATTCTAAACCTCTTTCAAGGGCCATGCTATATAGGCTCAGTTCATCTAGTGTTTCAATGCTCACTTTTTCTATGCTGCTGGCTGCAATCTCACATCCAGTTTCTTTTTTTATCTTTTTGTTTCCACCAATGTGATCAAAGTGAGAGTGAGTGTTATACGCAACTGAAATATTCTTTGGGTCAAATCCCATTGATTTTACATTATTTAGTATTTCTTTGACTCCATTACCTCCACCGGTATCAATCAGTGCAAGCTCATTTCCTCCATCTAATAAGTATACATTACAGTCGCCTGCAGGGGAATATCCAAATCCCGACCCCCCAACTAAGTAAACTCTTTCAGTTATCTTCATAACCTATTATAGTACGTTATGACATTTTATATTATCCACAAGAAATTGATTATTGAACTTAGTGTGCGCAGAATTCATTCTTCTATCGATGCTCTAAATCTAGCTTCCATATCAGGATAAAATTTTGTATTGAACTCATCCAATTTATCTGGGTGTGTTAGTTTAATATGAAACCGTATTCCTCCAGGGCTTCCAGATTTCCTATCACAGTAGGGGCAGCTATATTCGTTAAGCCTTTCTGTCAAAAGGGATACCTATTGTTAATTATCTAGGTTTGAATATTTAGTTTTTTCAGTGTCAATTTGAAGTATTATATCTCAGCGATTTCAGGTTCCTTGACCATTATTAAAAACATAATACCTAAGACTAGAAATGCTCCAGATAAAATTAACCAGGGATAATTGTTATTTAAATTATAGATATATCCACTTAAGAATGTTCCAGCAGTCTGCATTGACATACCTAAAACTCCACTACCATATGCTCCACGCATAAGCCATATTCCGCCTCCACCAATTGAGGATAGTACCCTGCCTCTGATTTTCCGAGGGGTCATGTCAGCAAATAAACTCGAAAATGCGGGATTCATAAAAGAGTTCGTTATTGTTGAAAAAGCAGCTAGTATAAGCACATGCCTATATGTAGTACACTGTAGGTAAAGGTAACTTTGAATAGAACCTAGTAACAGGCAAATTCCAGCTATCCATTTCTTGCTATACCTGTCCACTACGCTGCCAGCTGGGATACCCAGTATAACACTGACTATACCAGATACGAGCATAACGCTACCCCACTGGGTCTCTTTCATATCAATTATCTCCACGGCTCTAACCAACCAGAAACTACTCGCAAGTGAGGCGAAAAATACACACGTTGAAACTATAAGTGAAAGAGTATAAAGTCTTCTTGGGATCTCTTTCAAAACACCAAAGAGACTTTTATAAGAATCAGATATTAACTTAGGTATCTTTCTTAAACTAAAGTCCAGTTTTCTGGGATTATCGATCGTTTCTCTAAGAGATCTAAGCCTAAAAAAAGCTATACCCGATGCTATGAAAAAGCTTACGAAATAAAGTCCATGCATTGCATCATTTATTCCAAATTTTTCAATAAGCCATCCCCCTATATACGGTGCTGCTATACCGAATGCACTCGGGATAGCAATCGTGGCAGCAAAACCTATCCCCCTCTTATTTGGGGGAATACTATCCGCGATCAATGCTTGTCTCGCTGGGAAATAAAAGGTTACCAAACTTTGTACAAACATGCCTACTCCTAACCATTTCCAACTGTTGGTGAAAGCAGGAATTAGGAAAGCTGCTCCATAAGCAAATGTCATGTAGGAAATAAGCTTTATACGACCTTGGTAATCTGCAATGTATCCGCCAAGAGGATAAAGTATAAGACTAGCAAAGCTTCCAACACTCATTATAAGTCCTATGGTCTCATAGCTACCGCCAAGACTTAATATGTAAACAGGTAAAAATGGCCAAATGATATCAATTGTTGAGCGCCAGACACACTCGCAAATGGTCATTACGAGAACATTACCCCGCATAAAACCGCGAATTTCTTTAACTATTTGCAAATTATCCACCGAAATTGATTACCCTCATGAGATCTTAAGCTATAAGTCTACCGAGCACTCAGTTTTTTAATATATAATCTATTACTTCATAGTGGATTGACTTGGCTTCAAGAGAAAAAATTACATGGATAACATGCCCTGATTGTGGATCAAAGATTGGAATCGTTTTCTCAGTTGGCAAAGCTGCTAAGGTTTTTCATGAGGAGAGTCCTCAATGGCCACCAGAGGAAGAGAAGGGGGTTCGTGAGAAGCTTGAGGAAGCAGGGGTAGATCTTTCCTTGGTGGATGTTGAGGAGACTGCTGATATGATAAATGTCACTCCAGTTGAGTTTCTCGGTGATCGATGGGCTCCTATCAATGATGCAATTCGAGAACTTGGTGGAGTATGGGTAAGAGCAGGAAGAGAAAGTCATTGGGAGATCTCTAGGGAAGAGATCTAATTATTTTTCAATATATCATGAGCGACTTCTCTACACCATTTACCTGTTGCACTGAGTTTACATATCTTTTTGAGATACTCCATCCATGAAAGTTCTAATCCATGTCTCCAGTGTTTATATGCCTCCTCTATTTTTATATATGCCATTTGGTGGTTTTCACAGTAGACTGAATTGGAGGTTGCGTTGTTATCACATATCCTACATCTATCCATGTTTTCTACTCCTTTTTATTTGGGCATTCACTGTTTATGCAAAGTCTCCATGGTTTGTTCCCGAAATACATTTTAATTAAGGGGGCCCCACAGGCAGCGCATGATTTGCCAGTTGGATGTATCTTTTTTTCTTGGGGAAGCCCATATGATTGATCACATTTTTGATCAACATAGTTACTACAGCCAGCAAAGATTTTGCCTGTTTTAGGGTTACTCCTGATGAATATTTCACCATCTTTACACTTTGGACAAGGTCCAAGGTAATTTTCTTCTCTATCAATATTTAGTATGGTTTTTGCAATTTCGGATCCAATTTTTTCTTCATTTGATTTAAACGATAATAAGATTGGTTTCAATTCCTTTTTAATCTCGTGTATTGCCTTTTCCCAGTTTAGTTTCCCTGATTGAATTTTTTCGAGTTTTTCTTCTAGCTCCCTTGTCATCTCAACCGATATTATTTCATTACAAAAAATGCTCAGTGTTTTTATTATACTAAAACCTAATTTAGTAATTCGAATTGAATTGCCTTTAATATAATTTCTACTATATAATGTGTCTAGAATGTTTGTCCTAGTTGCTTTCGTTCCAATGTTTTGATTTTCCATGTATCTGAGGATACTGCTTGGATTGAACCTTTGGGGAGGATTCGTATAATGTCTTCTTGTTTTAATTTTAGTGATTGTAATGTCCATGTTTTTTTCTAGCTCAGGTAATAATAGTTCTTTTTCTCGTACATAGGGTTCATAAATATTCATCCATCCGCGCTCTATTGCTTGACTACCCTTAAGATAAAAAGTAAATCCTTCAATGTCCACTTTCACAAAAGTTTTAGAGATTTTAGCTGATCCAGATAAACATGATAGGAATCTTTTAACTATTAAATCATAAATTTTATTGTAATTACCTTTGATTCTTTCAGGTTTTTCACCTGTTGGGTGAATTGCTGGGTGAGCTGGGTCGTCTTTGTTTCCTTCTCTTGGAGTAAAATTATTCGACTCCAAAATTTTACTAACTTTTGTGGAATATTCCTTGTTTTCTTTAAGTTTATTCAGGATAGCTATAATATCAATAGATGAGGGTATTTTTTGGCTGTCTGTTCGAGGATAACTAATGTAAGCTGATAGGTATAGCTTTTCTGCTATTTTTAGTGTTTCTTTTGGACTTATTTTAAATACACGATGTGCTTCTTTCTGAAGATCACTTAGATTGAATGGATAGGGAGGCTGTTTGTTTTCAGATTTTCTGCTAATACTTGTTACTTGACCGGTTTTCCCACGGCATTTTTTGGCAATTTCTCTTGTTACAATTTCTCTATCAAGAGTTGATTCTTCATACTCTAAGTTGTATATTTTACCATCAATATCACTTTCAGCATATATCTTCCAATAAGGTATTGGGACAAAAGACTGAATTTCCATCTCACGCTCTCTAATAAAATTTAGAGTAGGTCCCTGTACTCTTCCTATGCTCAGAGTCTTGCGATTCCCGATTTTACTTCTTACAGATATTGTCAACGCTCTGCTAAGATTAATACCATAAAGCCAATCGATCTCATGCCGCGCTCTACCTGCATTAATCACAGTAAAATCCAGCTCATTCATGTTACTCCAAGATTCTCGAAGTTCCTCTTTAGTTAATGTACTATAGAGCATCCTTTTTGAGTTCTTTAGACAATCTGCACCGATAGCGTGACGTAAAATATTAAAAGCAATTAAACTTCCCTCAAGATCGTAGTCGCAGGCGCTTACATAAGTATGGATATTTTTTGATAGAAACTTTATTGTTTCAATGTAAGCCTTTGTATTGCTTTTTTTCTTGTTTTTAGTATATGAAGGGACCCACTCATATTCAAATACTGGGTAATTCCATCCTCTTCCTTTCTGGGATATGGAGTAAAGATGACCGATAGCTGATACAATAAACAAAGTATCTCCATTATATCTAGAAATATAGTAGGTGACATTTTTTTGGTGTTTGTGCTGAGGATTATTTTCTTCATCTAGGGCATTGGCGAGACGCTTAGCTGAGCTTGGTTTCTCGGTTATTACTAGTATTTGCTTAGGCAATTCTATAACACTTCGGTTAATATATCCAATAATATTTTGGTTTTTACCATCTCAAAGACTCAATTCAATAACTTGCCTGCTTTCATTTAAAGAAAGCTTAATCAACATCATTTATTTTAATGAGACAGATTCAACAATGCAGCCATTCACAGCGGTATTCATCGACGATGACATTATAGTTCCTTCTAGAAGTGAGGCTGATAGCTTACACAGTGATGCTTATGGTTACTGGGGTGATGATAAACTACTTCACTTAGAACCATCTGAGGCATTATATAATGTTGAAAGACAGAAGATAGTAATAATCGACGATAATAAGAATGAAAAATTAAGTTTCAAAGAGTTACTAAATATTCTAAACAAGCGATTACCTAATGTATGGGAGCAGTTCATAGTTTTCAAGGACCTTCGTCAAAGAGGATTTGTAATTAGAAAGGAACTATCAGGCACAGAATATCTAGTCTGGGAGCGTGGAATGTATAACAAAGAAGGACCAAGTTATAGGATTCTAATTATCTCAGAAGGAACACCAAGATATCCTGAGTATTTTTATGATAGTATGATCGAGTCCGATGATGATTCTCTGGAGACAAAGTTGGCGGTAATTGATAGAAGGGGAGAGGTAGTGTATTATGGTTTGTCTGAAGCATTTAACAAGCTTTCTTCAGAAAGCTGATAATATCACTTATTTTTACTAGATCTTGCTCACCAGTCTTCATATCCCGAATTGTGACTGAGTCTGATTCAAGTTCCTGGGGTCCAACTATTACAACATAAGCAACCTCTTTTTTATCTGCATACTCCAATTGCTTTCCAAGGCCTCTATCCATCATATCTGTCAGAGCAGAAAGCCCTGATTTTCTTAGTATCTGTGTAATTTCTAGTGACTTTATCTTTACATCTTTATTGACGGGAGCTATATATACATCAGTACCTAGCTTTATCTTATCAAAGACCCCCTTTTTCTCAAGAATTGGGGTCAGCCTATCTATTCCAAACGAAACTCCCGTAGCTGGGGTGGAGTCCCCACCAAATACCTCCACCAACTCATTGTATCTACCCCCACCAGCTATACTACCATAATCTTCGTAACCTCTTGCTAGTACTTCGAAAACTGGACCAGTGTAATAGTCAAGTCCTCTTGCTAAGGCAAGATCTACTATTATGTACTGAGCAAATCCGAATCCCTTAGCATAATCATATAGACTAAGTAAGGAATTACAACCCAAGATTCCTTGTGACTTATCTGCCAGCATTTTCTTGGCTTTTTTTAGTACTTCTTCTGGCTCTCCTTTGAGTTCAATTAAGTCTAAAAGCCTGTTGCTGCTTTCATGATTGGGTGATATTCCTTCTAGTTCTTCTATTACGCCTTCGCGTCCAATTTTTGATAGTTTATCAACTGCTCTAAAGGCATCAAGTATTTTTCCCTCCGGTATACCTGCTAATTCTACGATGGATTTCAGTATTCGTCTATCGTTAAGATTTATTGTAAACCCTTCGAAACCCAACTTCGAAAGAGCTTCCACCGCAGCAGATAGAACTTCAGCATCTGCTATACTGTCCTCTACACCAAAAATATCAACATCTGCTTGCCAGAATTCTCTGAATCTTGTCTCAGATGGTCGTTCATATCTCCAAACCGGTCCAATTATGTATCTTTTAAAAGGAAAAACTAGATCTCTGTGTGATGCAACCACTCTTGCTGTACTGGCTGTATGTTCGAATCTAAGTGCTAGTTCTCTATCCGACTTATCCTTGAAGGCATAAATTTGATTTATTATGTCTTCTCCACTTTTTATTGTCAGCATATCTAGTTCCTCAAAAGCTGGAGTGCCTAAGGGTTCATAACCATAAGACTCGTAGATTTTTCGTACTTGCTCTATCACCCAGTTTCTTTTCAACTGATCCTGCGGTAGATAATCTCTTGTTCCTCGTGGTGGCTGAAACATAAACACCTAAAATGCGGGCGTATTTAAGAAAATATTGTTATTCCATTAGAATAGTCTCTACTCTTTCGACTCCTCTTCCTGGGTTTTTCCGTTTTAAACTAATTTTTCCTATCTCAACTGTGTTTTTAACATGGGTTCCTGCACAAAGCATCTCCACTGGGCCACATTTCCAATATCTAATCTTTTCCTCATCTTCCTCAATTATTATGGGATGTCCTTTCTGAAGAAATTCATTGGTCTCCGACTCAACCTGTTTCAGTTTATTTTTTTCAAGTCTTCCCTCAAATAGATAATCAGCACGATCCTTACTCGCATCTACGTAACTGCCTGTTCTTTCTATTTTTCCAAAATTTTTCCATAAAAAATATTCCATTATATGACTAGCTGTATGAAGCTTCATAATCTTGTATCTTCTTTTCCAGTCAATCTCTCCGCGAATGATGTTTCCCTCTTTGAAGCCTGGTTCTTTCTCAATAAAGTGATATATTATATCATTTTTGATCTGAGTATCAATCACTTTAACTTTATTTAGATACCCTTTATCTCCTGCCTGCCCTCCGGATTCTGGGTAGAATGCCGTTCTATTTAGAACTATTTCTTTCTCAGCAATCTTCAGTACTTTGGCCGTGAATTCTCTTAGGTAATGGTCTTTATTGAATAATTTATTTGTCGGTGTCATTAGGTAAATAATTGGGTATTATTAAAAAAGTTTAACCAAATGCTCCGCGAAGGAAGGGGTATAGATCTTCCACTTGCTCCTGTACCATTGTTTGGTAATACTGATATAGTATACTTACTGCTAACAATACTCCCATCCCTGATCCGAATACACCGAAGAATTCACTAAAGGCAGCAAGGGCGCCTATTAGCATTCCTCCTATAACTGTTATAGTTGGAATATAGCGGTTAAGAAGTCTCTCCAATGGTTTTCTGCTTCTTCTAAAACCTGATACTTGCATACCTGATTGAAGTAGCTGATCTGCCATTTGGTCTGCACCTAGCCCACCAATCTCTAACCATGTTATGCTAAAAATAACACAGAATCCAATTACAATAAATAGGTAGATGACTGCTTTAACCGGGTCTGCTATTACACCACTTAAGCTTCCTGGTGATGATACATAATAGGGTAGACCTCCAATTGGTCTTAGTCCTTGCTGGGTTTGGTTATACATTCCGAACATATTGAGGATAAAGCTGCTATTATCTTGGTTCCACTTAGTCCATACGAATTGTCCAATTAACTGTATGTTTGCAAACATAGCATAGGCTAGTATCACTGGAATATTGCTAACATATAGTAATTTGATTGGCATTCTACTTCTATAACCTCTGAAACTACTGTGGCTTATTGGAATCTCAACTCGCATTCCCTCAACATATACAACAAAAGCAAATACTGCTAGAGTTGTAAAGAACCCGATCATATCTGGATTTCCTTGTCTATAGAACCAGCTTGCTATTGCCTCTCCTCTAAATATAGCCTGTAGGAATGCTATTAACGCTCCATATGCTTTGCCATCTGCTACCGTCGCAAAGCTGAGAGACATCCACCAAATGTTCTGTGTAATTCCTGCAACGATGAATAGGCTAATTCCGCTTCCAATCCCCCAACCTTTTTGAACTAACTCGTCTAACATCATTATAACTAGACCAGCAGCTAGTAACTGTGCAAAAAGAAGTATTGCAGTCGTAGTATTTACATTCCCAAATGCACCGCTTATGATATAAAGGCTTGCTTGAACAATAACCATTACAAACGAGAATACTTTACTCGCTGTAGTGAAAAGCCCTCTGTCTTCGGGATTTGATCTGTCAAATTCTATTAATTCAGATCCAGCTAAGAGTTGTATAATAAGCCCTGCAGTTACGATGGGACCAATTCCTAACTCCATTAATGTTCCATGATTGGAAGCAAAAATAATTCTAAGAGTGGATAATGGATCACCTGCACCCGTTTGAACACCGTATAGAGGTGTTTCTGACATTACAAGATAAATAACTAGAGCTGCTAGGGTCCACATCATTCGTGACTGAAATGGTACTTTTCTCTGTGGTGCTCTAACTTCAGGTATCAGTGGTGATATCGGCCTGAATAAATCCAAGAAGCGAACCATTTTTACATCTCCTATTCTTCGATAATAGACCCGCCAGCTTCCTCTATCTTTTCCCTGGCACTCATGGATATCTCACTAACTTTGACATTTAGAGGTACATTGATTTTTCCTCTTCCAAGAAGTTTATCAATACCAAGTTGAGTTAAATCAAGTTCTCCGAAATCTGTTAGATCGTATTCTCCATGTATCTGTCTTGCTATGTGCTCAAGCTCTCCAACATTGATAATCTCCTGTTCTGGTTCAAGTGAAGATGGAGGTTTAAACCCAATATCTCGGTATCTATTGCGATTGTACTTGACAGTGCGTATCCAGAAATGCTTTCTACCGCCTGCCTTGCCTTTTCCTCCACGGCCACCTGACTTTCTGTGTTGGCCTACTTGTCCCCAACCGCAGTATCTGCTGCCACGTTGTTTTCTGCTTTTACGTTTTCTTGTCGGCATTGTTAAGTCATTCTCCTTGCTAACTCGTTTATGTCTTCTCCTCTATATCCGAGTTCGCCCTTATTTTTGTATGATCTTTTGACTGATGACTTGAATCCTTTCCTTGGGGGATGAAGTCTAAAAAATGGTTTTAATCCTTCAATCCTATTCAGTTCGACTTCACAGTTATATATGGATTCAGCTATCTCCTCAAAGCTAGTATATCCCAAATCGCTTAGTTTTTCCTCAGTGAGCTTCTTTCCACCTGGAATTTCTCCCCTCTTCTCAAGTAGCAATTTAATTGTTTCCTTATCTGGTTCGCCCCAAGTGATATAATCTTTAGCCATGTGAAGCATTCCCTGATAGTCAGGCCTATCATCAAGAAGTGTAGCGTAGTTATTTCTATCTATTCGAAGCATACGGAGTGTGTCTTTTACCCTTCCAGGGATATTTAATGTCCCTCTAATTCTTATGGCTAAAAGGGTCTTTTTCTCCATCTTACATCGACCAGTCCTGTGGAGTCATGACCTTCATAGTGTTCTTTAGAGCATTAAAGGTTGCAAGTGCAAAGCTGTTAGTTGTAGTAGTCTGTCCTATGCTCTTACTCCAGCAATCCTGAATGCCTGCCAAACGAAGAACTTGTTTTGCTGTATCTCCAGCAACCAGCCCAAGACCTTGTGGTCCGGGCATTAAAGTGACAGTTACGCTACCCGCTTTTCCATCAATCTTGAATGGTAGAGAGTGTCTTTCTCCACAGTCACACTCCCAACTGCCACAACCTGTTCTTACAGGGTGTATGTTTAACTTTGCTAGTCTTATTCCTTTCTCTATGGCGGTACGTACTCTCTGAGCTTTTCCTATGCCTACACCTATGAGACCGCTCTCGTTTCCTACAGCTACTAACGCAGTGAATCTGCTCGATTCGCCTGCGTCCGTTTGCTTTTGAACAAGGTTTATGTCTATAACATCGTCCCTTAGATTAGGAACTAGTACATCCACAATCTCGACTTCTCTGATTTTCTCGCCTTCTTGAAAAATCTCGTATATTGATGAGATCTGACCATCAAATACCTTTCTTCCAAGGCTTGTTTTCGGTACCCATGTTTCAAGTGGGTCTTGTCTTCTTCTACTCAACGCTATTCTCCTCTATTCGTGTTTTGACCTCTTCGAAGTGTTCCGGGAGAGACTCGGGTCTCAGTCCGCGTCGAAGGTAGAATGAGAACCTTCTCTCGTACTCGAGGGGGTCTTCCATCTGTTTAGCGTACTCCGAGATTATACTCCCATCAATCTGTTCAGGTGAGGGTATAACGTCGGAATCGCATGGAACATATAATCCGGCATCATTTGCGCCTTTTACGACTGCAAATATTTTGTTTCCTTTTGTTGATCTTTTCAGACCCATATCAAGAATGACTTCACTTATGCCTGCATCTTGTGCTTTTAATCCAGCAAAATATCCAACTAGATATGCTGCTGGTGTATTTTTGCTACTTGCTCTCCAACCCATATCGTAAAGTTCGTTGCTATGTACTTCTATGATGACATAGTCACCTTCAAGTCTTGATTCGATAACTTGTACTAGGATATTTCGATTTGATATTCTGATTACAAATCTTGGTTTATCTGAGGTGGCCATTATTCTTCTAGCGGCGTAGTCAGTCTTCTTCTCTCTTCTGCGTCTATAAGGTACTCTAAACCTTGGTCCTTTACCCAAATGTACGCCTCCTTAAGTTATTCTCATTAATGTATCGATCTAGCTCTGCTATACTTCTAAATTCTCCGCCTTTTGCTTTTCTATATAGTCTTCTATATGTGTTGACTGTTATGGTTCTATTTTCTCTCATTTCCCTTAGATGTTTCCTTTGGGCTCTTATTCTATTGATCCATCTTTGTTTTTTAGAAACAACGGAATATTTTTTACCTTTTTTTGTACCTGGTCCTATTCTTCGTCCTTTCTTTTTCTTTTCAGATAACCTTCTAGCTCTTCCTCTGCTCTGACTTTCCTCTTGCTTGGCTTTTATTGCTCCTTCTTTTATGAGTGTTCTAATTTCATCTCTTGTGATAGCCATACTGATCTCATAAGCTCTCTCTGGGTCAATCCATACACGGTTTTCCCCACAGTCGAGAACGTCAGCTGCTAGTCTCCTTTGACTACTTAGGTTCATTCTTCAGTCTCCTCAGCTTGTTCATCTAGTTCTTCAAACTCATCGATTTCATCATCTTCAAGAGCTTCGAATTCTTCAAAAATTGGTTCCTGACGTCCTGGGTTTAAGACGTGGATATTAAGTTCCTCTGCTTTGGTGTTAATTAACTCCTTTTTTCTTCCACCAACAGAACCTCCTATTCTAACAACCTGTTTATCAGGATTTATATCATTAAGGTCCTTAGGGTTCCAAACCAGTACTTCCTCATATCCTGAGGGATGGAGTCCTCTTACAGCTGAGGGTCCACGATAACCGACCTTAACTGTCTTTGGCCAACCTGCAAGTTCTCGGCGCATTTTGTTATCTATACCAGTTGGCTTTCTCCACTGATCAGGGATTCTTTTAAATCTCCATGATTCGAATCGTTTAAAGTGAGGGCGCTTTTTATCAATATTTTTCCTAATTTTTAGTAACCGCTTTTTTTCTTTTTCATTCATTAATTGTCACTCCTTTTTGTATACGTATATTCCATCGAGGAATTTTCGAAGATCTTTATTCCGAATATGTGTTGATTGTTGTATATTTGCAGCGGTTTGCCCGACAGCTTCTATATCTGGCCCCGATACGATAATATCATCGCCATCGACTTTTACCTCTACCCCTGGAAGTATCTTTGCAGTTCTAGGTTCTTGTTCTCCAATAAAGTTGTTTATTATGAGTTTTTTTCCTTGTACCTGAAAATTCATAGGAAAGTGGATGAACACAATTTTTAGATAATATGTAAATCCCTCAGTAACTCCTTTCACCATATTCTTTACATGGCTTGTTAAAGTGTTTACAAGAGATGCTTCCTTCTTTCTTGGATTTTCAGCCCAAACTCTAAACATGCTATCAGTATAACTAATGTTTAGTCTGGCATGGCTAAAATCTCTTTCAACTTTGCCGTTTGGTCCTGTGACTGCAACCTTATTTCCTTGAAGGGTCAGGTTTACGTCATCGGGTATATCCACAGTGTTTTCAACTATTTCAACAGTCACTTTTATTCACCTTAATATACGTAAGCTAGCAGTATGCCACCTACGTGTTCTTCTTTAGCTTGATTATGATCAAGTATGCCTTTAGATGTTGAGATGATCAGCGTGCCAAGAGTCCTACTTGGTAGATATATCTTCTCCCATTTCTCCATCTCAGAGACCTTGGTCTTAAACCGGGGAGATATGGCTTTGCTCTCGTTTATTCTACCAAATAACTGGACTCTAAATTTTCCTTGACGTCCATCATCTATGTACTCTATCTCTCCTACGTATCCTTTTGATTGGAAGAGCCTAAGTACCCGACCTACTAGATCAGATGCTGGGGCTATGATGCACTCTGTTTTTCGTCTCTCTTCATGAGACATTATTGTATTAAGTGCATTAACTAGTGGTTCCATTTATTAATCACCTATATTTCTTGAATCCAATTTTTTCAGCTACTTCCCGGAAGCACTGTCTGCAGATGTTAAGTCCATAACGTCTTATTAGGCCGTTCTTGGTTCCACATCTCTTGCATGCCCTGCTTCCTTTACCGTAGTCTCTTTCTTTCGGTTCTTGTTGACTCATTGAATTTACACTACCTCTACTCCAAATTTTTCTTTTATATACTCTATTCCCTCTTCAGGAGATACTCTATGAAGGCTGCCAACATTCGAACGTGCCCTTTTTCTTCTTTTAACCCTATAACCTGGCCTCTCTAAGGTTACTATTACATCCATACCTATTATGCCAAGGTTTGGATTATATCGAGTGCCAGGTATATCTATGTGTTCACTTATCCCAAAGGCGAAGTTTCCATTTTCATCAAAACTCCTCGCCTTAACTTGATTTCTTAATGCTCGAAATGCTTTAATTAAAAATTCTTCAGCTTTTTCCCCTCTTAAGGTAACCATACATGCAATTGGTTCACCTTTTCTAATCCCAAATTGTCTAACCGTCTGCTTGGCCACCCTTTGACAAGGCTGTTGACCCGTAATCTGTTCAACTATTGTCATGGCATTATTCAAAGGCTGACCTGATTGTCCTACTGATACATTAACAACTACTTTACCAATTTGTATTTTCTTCATGGGGTTTATTTGAGACATTACTCTTCTCCCTCATTCAGCTTGATAACCGGAGTGTTAGTACCCACTACAAAAACATAATCAGCTAAAGTTCTAATATCCTCTCCATCTGGGGTCCTGAGGGTTGCAGTTTTCTTCCATCCTGGCTCTGGTCCTAATCCAATTATCAGGCCCTGAGCTCCCTGACTCTTTCCTCCAATTATTATGGCCTGCTGCATCTCCTTGAATTCTATATGATCCTGAATTTCTTTTTCAGGTAGACTGATAACAAGAACATCATCAACGTTATATCTGTCCGCTTCTGCCTGTATTGACAAGTTTTTCCCATCATGGAGGTTTAATTGTATATTTCCTCCTTTGATTGTACTTTTTCCTGTTATTTTACATAATTTTCTATTAGCTTCTACCTCATCGATTTTGAGTAATCTTAATTTTCCACCGTGGTCGGGTAGGACTCTATAGTGTTCACCTAGAAGAGGAAGGCTCAGTACGTCCATAAGCCCTAATGGGAACTTTTCATCCCATCTAATTCTTCCATCTACAAGGACTTTTCCTTCTTTGACTATGATTTTAGCTTCTTTTGCCGTTTCTGCGTAACCTAATTCGTTTCTTAAAAGAATAGTAATAGGTATTGAAGTCTCAAGTTTATGAGGCCCCGGGCTAGTTCTTATTGCCCATTTTCCGGTTTTCCTAGGTATAGGCCATAAACTAGGGCTCTGATGTCGCTTTAAGTGTCTTGTTGGTCCTTTGTTGCCCATTTAACTCTCCTCCGCACTAAAGCTTTTACGCTCTAATATTCTTCGTCTCCATTCATCGTCTAGGTGGAGTCTTGTAATCATCACATTTTCGGCTCGGATTGGAAGATGAACAGTAGACCCGTCTAATCTTGTCCTTGTAACGCCTTCGATGTTGATAGTTTGCTTATCTGTATTTACCCTAATTACTCGTCCTTCGGCAAGTTTACGATCTCCTTTAGTGATAGAAACAGTATCATCTTCTACAACAGGCATGCTCCTTGTTCCATATTCTGCTCTTAGGCTTGGGGATAGTGGAGCAGAAATCATCTTTCTTTTTATATGCTGAGGGGCATTATACATTATTTTCCTACTTGTGGATGGCTTAGATGACTTCATTATACTACCATCCTTGCTATATTTCCAATTCTAGGCCATCGGTTTACAGCTTCTCTTGCAACAGGTCCCTTTATGTCTGATCCCCTCATAGTTCCTTCAGGTGTTAATATGATTGCAGCATTATCCTCAAACTGGATTCTCATGCCATCATTCCTTCTGTAAGGACGTTTTTGACGGACTATCACTGCATTGAAAAGCTGTCTTCTCATTTCTGGGGTTCCTTCACGGCAGGATGCTATTACTAGATCACCTATACCAATACTTGGTAATCTTCTTCGTCTCCCTTTGTATCCTACCATTTGTACTATCTTGAGACGCCTTGCACCGGTATTATCGGCGCAGTTGATGACACTACCTATAGTAAGTCCTCCAGAAGTCTTGCGCCTCGGTAATATTCTACGCTTAATCCTCTTCGACATTTTTAGGCCTCCTCAAGTATTTCGACTATAACAAAATTCTTGGTCTTGCTGAGAGGTCTACATTCAGCAATTCTTACAATATCCCCTATTTTGACTGGTAGGCATGGAGTACTGTGGGCGGTTATTCTGCTACTCATTCTTGCGTATCTATCGTACTTCTTGTCGAACTGTGTATATGACATCTGAACGACGACTGATTTTTGCATCCTGGTACTAACTATAGTACCTTCTAATGTTCTTCCACGTACAGCTAACTCACCGTGGAATGGACACCTTTTATCGTCGCATTCAATATCTGGTTCCTTAAGGCTCATCAATTTTTTTCTCGCCTACCATTTCCTCTTTTTTGATTTTTTTATTCTATCTTCAGGTCTAGATATGAGGGCATCTCCCTCAACTTTTACCGCTTCACTGTTGAGCTTAAATTTAAATACAGTGTTTTTCTTCGGTATTCTCTTCAATTCACCTGCTTTAATTAACAAAGTATTCATTGTCTCATCAACAACTTTTCCTGTTATTCCATTGGTACACAAATTATCATTGAATACTTTTACATCTAAGCCAATAATCTCGTGTTGGAGGATATTATTCGGATTACGAACCACTATTTTTCCTCCTCATTAGTTACGGTTAGTATTCGAGCTATCGTTTTCTTTATTGATTTAACTCTTCCAGGGTTTTCAATAGCTCCTCCGGCCCTTATTGTTGTTTGAATTTTGATTAGCTCTGTTCGAAGTTCCTGAAGTCGTTCTTCCCTTTCCTCAGATGACATGTCTCTAATCTGTTCCATATACAGTATAGGCATGCTCTAAGGTTCCTCCTCTGATTGTGTAGATTTGAATTCTTGGGCTTTACTAATCCATTCCTCTACATTTGATAAGGCAGGAGGTCGCTTAGTAATATCCTCTTTTTCATTTACTTTCAATATATTATCAAGAAGTTCTTCAGGATCTCGAGAAGCAAGATTTTCGATATTGTTAACTCCTGTCGCCTTCAATAGTTTCTGGTAGGTAGAGCCTACTCCATCTAGTTTTTCAAGATCTTCCATTACGATTTTTGATTCAGTATCTTCTTTGATCTCTTCCTCTACTTCTTCTTTTTGGACGATTTCTTGTTCAACTAATTCCAAAGTCTCAACATCTTCTTCAGAGACTCGGTCTTTTTCAGACTCGACTACGGTCCCAATAACTTCAGCTTCGAATTCGACCTCTGCGGCTTCAGCAGCCTCTTCTGTTAGAGGTTCCTCCTCTGGTTCCGGAAGTTCATATTCGATATCCGGTAGTTCACCCAGTTCTACCTTATCGGGGAATTTAGCATCAGGAGGTACAATATTTACAGTAACTCCAAGAACACCTCTTTTCATTTTGACGTGCATTGTTGCAGTTCTGACAAACTTTAAAGCAGGATCTCCGCTCTTGGGAACATAACCTTCTACCACTTTCTCAAACCTAGACCTAGAACTTCTAAGAGGTCCCTTGAGAATCACTTCACAACCAATGGCGCCAGAATCCATGATCCTACGTAAGCTCCAAAAAATTGCTCTTCTGAAGTGAACTCCTCTTTCAAGAGCATTTGCCACCCTTGAGGCCATTATCTGAGGGTTCATCTCAGGAACTTCTACCTCAACTACTGTAATCTGAGGATTGGGTAAACCAAGTTCCGTCTCCAGCCTCTCTGATGCGCTTTTTATCGCTCTGCCCCGTTTACCAATGACTCTTCCTGGCCTCATGGCAAATAGGTTTATCTGTGTACCTAGAGGTGTCTTAGTAAGAGTGATTCCTCCGTATCCTGCGCCTTCGTATTCATCTGCTAAAAGCTCGTCTACTTCCACTCGCTCGAGATTATCTTGAATAATTCGTTTAACTACTGACATTAAAATTCCTCAACTGCGACTTCAATATGGGTTAGGTGTTTATAGTATGGTGAGGCCCTCCCAAAAGCTCGGGGTATAAATTTCTTAATTATGCGTCCACGTTGTGCCGCTATGTGAATAATTCTTAATCTATCTGCGTATAAGCCTTTAAACTCTGCATTTGCTTCAACAGAGTTAAGTAATTTCAGTATTTCTTCTGTTGCCTTTTCCGGGTAACGCCCTGCATCATGTCCATTTAGGCCTTTTCGATGGGGTACTTTCTTCCTATGCCGCATGTATGGGATAGCTCGCTTCTTATCCAAGACATCTTCCAAATATCTTTTCGCATCCTCTACCTTCATACCCTTGATCGAATTACAGATTTCTCTAGCTACTTTTGGTTTTATACGTAGATCCCTAGCACTTGCTTTAGCTGTGCTATTTGGGTCTAGATCTTGTACTGAATATTTCCAGGATGGCATATACGCACCGTTCGCCTACATTGAATCGAGGCTTAATATAAAAAGATTCCTTAAAAGAAAAAGCTAATAATACTACCAATTTTTCATGATTATAATAAAATACATATATTATCTCTAAATAAAAAATGTATCACAAAAAATGTATATTTATGAATATAATATATTCATAAAATTTGTATAAAGTAGAAAAACTACTTTAGGGGTATGTACATGCTGCTTCTAGAGGCTCCAATTCCAGGCCTTCCATGCCGTACTGGCGTCATGGTAATAGCATATTCACCAAGGTAATGGCCGACCATTTTTTCGTTTATCCTGACCTCTATGAATTCTTTGCCATTGAACACATGTACGGATTTTCCTATCATCTCTGGGAGGATTACCAAGTCCCTAGCATGTGTTCGGATGGGCCCTCCGGTATCACGTCTAAGTTTTTCGAGTACGATTCTTTGCTCGTTACTGAGACCTCTTCTCAGACTTCTTCTCATTCTTGATGGTAATAATTGAATAAACTCGTCCATAGACATGGCCTTGAGTTCCTCTACAGTTTTTCCTCTATATTTGAAATCTTTTGGCATTTTCAATCACCTAAACAATTAGGGTTTTTAAACCCTTATGCTCTCCTCCTCTGTCTTTCACCACTATTTCTAGCAGCGATTAAGCCAACTTTTGCTCCTGGAGGTGCGTGCCTGCTAACAGTTGTTGATTTGCCAGGTCTTCTATGACGCCCCCCACCGTGAGGGTGAGATGCTGCAGCCATTTTTACTCCATGTGCAACTGGATACTTGTGTCCTTTTGCTTTCTTTTTATGTGATTTTTGGCCAGCAGTCATGAAAGGTTTCTCTAGTCTTCCACCACCTGAGATGATCCCAATTGTTGCTCTTGAGTTATTTGGAACTCTAATATTTCTCTTACTAGGGAGTTTTATTGTGGTGTGTTTTTTATCGCGAGTGATCACAGTTGCGTGACTACCTGAGGATCTGGCTAATTTTCCTCCGTCTCCAGGAGTTAGCTCTATGTTAGAAACCATTGTACCTTCGGGGATGTTCCCTAAGGGAAGAACATTACCAACTTTTGGTTGGGCCGAAGGCCCTACTTCAATTTCCTGGTTTACAAATGTTCCTTCTATTGCTGATGTATAAAAGCCTCTACCTTCTTCGAATTCAATGTATGCTAAAGGCGCGCCTCTTCCAGGCTCGTGTTGGAGTTCCTTAAGGATACCGACATCGGTATCTTTTGTCGTTCTTGGATATTTGCTTGAAGAAATCTTACCAACTTTACGTGCTCGGAATTGACTTCCACCACGACCTCTCCTCTGTACTTTGATCTTCTTACCCATTTATTACACCTACAGTATTCCTAACCGGATAGCTACATCAGATGCATCGTATCCTGGTTTTAATTTAATGAATGCTTTTTTATTCCCATCGCGATTAATTAGGGTATTTACAGATTCTACTTCAATTTCATATAATTTGTTAATTGCCCTTGCGATATCATGTTTTGATGCTCTGCGATCCACAATAAACACAAGTTTATTTTCCATCTCAATCATGTTTACGCTTCTCTCAGTCATCAGAGGATATTTTACAATTTTATGCGCTTTCATTGTCAAACCTCCCAAACCTCGTCTAACGCCTCAAACGCAGATCTACTCCAGATTACTAGCCTTCCTGGATGTGTACCTGGGGCTAATAACTCAGCGTTTAGATAATCAACTTCAACGATATCTACACCTGGAAGATTACGGGCTGCTCTAGCAATTCCTTTGTCTTCTGAAACTACAATTAATGGTCCTTTTCCTTCCTTATATTTGCGTCCTCTTGTCTTTCCTCTACCTGCCCGTATTTTCTTACGATCCGCTCTCTCAACATCAGACATAATACCTATTTTCTTGAAGAATTCTTGAACCTCTTTAGTTTTGGATAGATTTTCAATCTCATCATCCACAACTAGTGGTAATTGTTCTAAGTCAAATTTATGTCCACGATTCTCAACGAGTTCAATAACTCCTGTGGCTGCTATACCTGATCTAATTGCTAATCTATTTTCCTTTTTGTTCAATCGCTTTACAATATTTTTCTCACTAGTTGGTGGAAAGGCTTGATGACCTCCTACAATGCTGACACCGAAAGCAGCTCTACTACTTCCCTTTAGTCTCGGAACTCTTGCCATACCATGACCAGTTCCACGTGACTCTGCAGTAGTTCTCTTTCCTGCCATAGGATCCCTACCTTGTGGTTGAAATTTCTTGCTTTGCAAAGCGATTACAGCTCTTTTGATGACATCGTGTCTGACAGGAGTTTCAAATACTGATGGACGATCAATTTCATCAATTTTCTCGTTTTCTAAATTAATTATTGGTAACTTCATTGCTCCTGCTGACTCCTCTTCCATTCTGTGTGCAAGTATGTTATTTGAGGTTCTTCTTCTGGGAATTTTGGGTTTCTTACTGCTTTTCTAATTTTAACTAATCTTTTTGGTGGTCCAATTACGCTTCCTTGTAGTAGCATGTAATCACCATCTACAACTCCATAGCGCTTGAATCCACTAAGGGGATTGATCCTTTCTGAATCATTTCCCATCAGCATGATTCTCTTGTTATATTCTGTCCTGTTATGATAACCCATCTGTCCGGGTCTCGGTACTTGTGGCATTACACCTCTTGGAACCCAAGGTCCGATTGAGGCCACTCCTCTTTTAGTACCTCTTGATTTTCTAGAAAGAATTCTGACACCCCATCGTTTTACTGGTCCTTGGAATCCTTTTCCTTTAGTAATTCCAATTATATCGACTCCCTCTCCAGGTTTGAATACATCTCCTACAGAGACTGTTTTTCCAAGCAGTTCTTTAGCAAAGTTAAACTGTTCCTCTCTAGTTCCTCCACTTACTGGAATTTCCATTATGTCGGGGGTTTTCTTATCTATTCCAGTATCTCTTGGTTGTGTAGCTACTAAGACTCTTATTTCCTCAATTTCGTCTATGGTGTCTTCAATCTTTTGAAGTTTCTCCTGGGTCTTAGGATCTGTTGTGAAATTAATTCTTCTATGGAGATCCCTAGGCTGATTAGTCATCCAAGCTTCAGTTACTGCTTGTAATCCATCTTGGTTCTTATCATATGCTCTTATCGCACAAATAAGCATCGGTGGAGTGTCGATAACTGTGACAGCGGATTTTATCTCCTGCCCATATTCTGGAACTCGGTCTCTGTCTTCAATATAAAATAAGTGGGTCATACCTGCTTTGTAACCGGCAAAGCCTACAAGCTGTGGTTCACCCTCTATTTTGGGCCAATATGAAACCCGTCCATTAGGATTCTTGGCCCGTTTTCTGGGTGAGTATGATAGCGATCCTCTTTTTGGTGATCTTGTTCTCGGCATTCATAGACACTCCTAAATTAGGCTGTAATGAATCCACATGGCTTAGATTTAAAGGATTCGTAAATATACAAGTCGAATATAAGTTTGAAACAGATCCAACATTATAGATATTATAAAGTGTGTAAAGGCTGATTAAAATATTAGCATGCATTAATAAATTGTAATTATTATTTTGTGATTAGGTTAATAAATATCTTTTCCGAAAAGTTCTGAAATAATATTTATTTTAATTAGATTTATTAGACTTTTTCTATTTGGATTCCTGCTTTATCTGGATAGGGACAGATATCGTTAAGTATGCATTCTGGACATTTTGGGGTTTGAGCTTTACAGATTTCTCGCCCGAATTTAATCATGCTAAGGTGTACTTCTTTGAAATGTTCTGGTGCTGATGCAGCTTGTAGGGTTGTCCTGATTTCTTCATAGTTCGCGTTTTGAGGAACAATCTCAAGTCTTTTCGAGATTCTCTCTATATGCCTATCTACTGGTATGACTGTATGTTCTCCATTAAACATAAGCACGACATCAGCAGTTTTTGGGCCCACGCCTTGGAATTCCATTAATTTTTCTTTAGCTACTAGATAAGTTTCGTTGAATATTTGATCAATATTCCCATTGTATTTTTCAATAATTTCCTCACTAACTGATTTTAAGACATTTGAACGTTGATTATACATTCCTGCGGGGCGAATAGCGTCTTTTATATGTTTAAGATCAGCATCATTTATCGCTTTAGGAGTTATTCCAACTTGTTCTTTTAAACGCCTGTAAGCTGTAACTTGATTTTTTCTATTAGTGTTCTGACTTAGTATAGTTCCTACAAGATTTTCAAAAGGCTTGTTTCTGTTAGGATCATAATCAGAGTGAAATTTATCTAGAAGCCGGTTAAGTGCTGTTCTTGCTAAATTAAAATCTGACATTTCATGCATCTCGATCGGGTTTTCTTCTAACCATTTCAGCCTTTTAGAAATCAAATTTAATAGATCTTGTAGGTTTTGGCGTTCTTTAGCAGATATTGATATATATGGTAAATTGAATCTCTCCATATCAAGTAATTCACCTATTTTTCCGCCCAATTCCGGTGCTAGGTCAAGTTTATTGAAAACTATTATGATTTTTTCTCGAGGTACTCCAATTTCCTGTAGTAGTTTAATGCCTTCATTGATCTTCATCTTTAAGGTTAATACTGGATCATTAATTTCGAGAAGAAGAATAACTAGATCAGCACTTTTAATATCTAATAAATTTAGCTTGAAACTTTGAATTAACCTTGGGTCAAGATCAAGAACGAAACCGATTGTATCAATAAATAGTACTGTGGTTTGGTAATCAATGAACCTCTTTTGGTATTTACTTGATAAGGTAGTAAAAGGTCTATCACTTACAGGTTTTGTATCACCTGTTATGGCATTGAATAAACTAGTTTTCCCCGCATTATAAAAGCCAGCAACACAAATAACGGGATATCCTAATTCTTTACGGTTATTAATTCTTTTAATTTTATCATCCATTAACTTGTCAATTTCTTCTCTAATTCTTGCCTGATTTCTAGTAAGTTCTCGCATCTGGCCATGAAATCCGTATTCACCACCACTACGAAAGAAAGGTCTATCATGTCTATAGTTAATTGAAGCTTGTAGTTTGAAGAAAGGAGTCATTTTTTCCATTCTTGCAGCTTGAATTTGTAGTTTGCTAAGTGTATCAGAGGCCATTCTATCAAATATCTCTAATGTAAGTTCGTAACGATCTATAACCTCACAATTAAGTGCCTGCATTAGATTTAATTTTTGACTGCTTTTTAGGAGGTTGTAAAATATTACTAAATCTACATCTAATTTTCGGACTTTGCTTCTAATCTGTCTTACTTTTCCGCCTCCAATGTGGTATTTCGCGAAAGGCTTGAACCTTGATTGAACAACCTTATGAACCACAGTAATACCTAAAGTTTCAACTAGACTTTGAAGCTCATTCATCCTTATCTTATATATAGTATGGTCATGAACATTGGTTTTTAGCATACATAAAATTGCCTTTTTATGCCTTAGGGGTTCATGTTGTGGAATTTGTTCAACCATTGGGATAACTCTTCATAGTAGCCGGGATTAAAAAACCATCTACTTCCTATCCAGTCTTCTTTCAATATTGTCAAGAGCCTCTACAGCATAAATACCTAATTTTGCCATTAAATTTCCAATCCTCCTTCTTAACTCATCTTCGACTTTGATATGTTTGTGTTCAAATAGCTTCCTGAATGTATTCTCTATCAAAAGTCCTTCCCTATCGAAGTCGGTTAAAATTAATATATTGCAATAGCTTTTGGAAATATTTTCAACAAGTTCATAATTACTTATGCCTATTTGGGAACAAGGGATTATCTCTCCATGAAAGCCAATATTACGTAATGCTTTTATGTCCCTATTTCCTTCAACGAGAACAACGTCAACAAAGCCTTCCATCTGATTAAACAACTCCATAAGGCTTTCGAAAGCTTCTATTATCCTACGATTTAACCTTATTTGACTCACCTAACTAGAATTATTGATAAATCATTGACATTGGTTCCTGTTGGACCAGTGATAATTAAGTCTCCCATTTTCTCAAAGAAACTATAACTGTCATTATTATTTAGATACTCTTCCGGACTTAATTTCATTGAAATTGCTTTAGTCATACTTTGACCGTCAGCAATAGCACC
>WJIV01000274.1 GCA_014730055.1 Candidatus Bathyarchaeota archaeon | reverse complement strand
TCCATACACTTTTCGCAGAATAGAGTTTCCTCTGCCATACCTGTTACCAATTCAGCATTCAAGGATTCCTTGTTAAGACGCTTCTTAACTATAGAGATAGCTTCAGGATTCTTGTCTACAGCGTAAACTTTCCCTTTTTCTCCAACTATCTTAGCGGCAGGTATGCTAAAGAACCCGTAGCCGCATCCAATATCCGCGAAATGGTGGCCTTCCCCAAGACCTATCCTTTTAAGGGTGTCCTCAGGATTCTGCCAATTTCTTCTATCTTTTTCTTTCTCATATAATTCATTAATATCCATTAACACACCTTTCCTTAGAACTGATAAATCAACCTCTTCGTACCTGAATTCACATATAGATCTGCTTCCTCCAGTTCAGTAGAACTGAAGAGAATAATTGCATTGGGTGATCTTTCAATCATTATTTTTCTTCTCTTGAAACTCAACTTTGACATTGTTTCCTGGCTGAGACTTGAATAAAATGAAGAAACATTCTTTTTAACAATTACATATAAGTCTCGAAAGAGATGTGATCTTTTTATTCGATCCCTTATTTGATTACAAAATAACGGTAAATGAAGAGTCTGATTCTATACCATGGGGTTTACCGAGATTACAAATCGTACTGGCCAGCACACTCCTAGCGCCACTAGGCGTACCCCTAATTGGCCCAGCCCTACCCCTACTA
Source organism: Candidatus Bathyarchaeota archaeon (assembly GCA_014730055.1). The sequence goes on along the minus strand of WJIV01000274.1, from coordinate 6,209 downwards.
CGTACCACTTTTGAGGTAACCGAGACCTTAGCAAGCTTAATTATAAGCAGTTATTTTATCACGGGTATAGTGCTCTCACCTTTCATCGGAATATTATCCGATAAAATTGGGCGCAAACCCGTTCTGGTATTCAGTTTATTTATATTTGGAATAACAGGAGGATCTATATACCTAGTTAACAATTTCTACCTAATTCTCTTAATCCGGTTTATCCAGGGAACTTCTGCAGCAGGTATTTTCATATCAACCGTAGCCATCATCAGTGATACATTCGAGGGGGTGCAACGAAACGCGGTTCTGGGGGTTAATATTGCAGTTCTAATGTTTGGTGCCTCGATCTTCCCTGTAGTTGGAGGATATCTGACCAAGTGGTCTTGGAGAACTCCATTTCTGACATATCTAGCCGCCATCCCTCTAGGTGTTTACGCTTTTATAAGGATGGATGAATCAGTCTCGTCTGAGAATTCTCAGATAGTCTTATCAGAAGCACTCGAAGCCTTATGGGATTGGGAGATCCTTAAACTTATGGGAGCTACCCTGCTAAGTGAAGTACTGTTATTTGGTACCGTACTTACGATATTTCCCTTTCTTCTCGAATCAAATTATGGGCTAAATCCTACTCAAATAGGCTTTGTCTTCATGTTAGCTCAACTCTCAACGGTTGTATCCTCAAGTCTGAACGGTTTCTTTGCTAAGAGGCTTGCTGATAACCGAATAATCGCTATAGGTGTGCTACTTTTTGGAGTTGGTACAATTGCCTCTTGGGTTGCCGTATCTGTTGTGACATTGACCCTAGCTGCGGGTATATTAGGTATAGGTGTTGGTTTATGTGCGCCATCTATAGACTCAGCGATCAGCGGATCAATAGATGCCGAGAAGAGAGCCAGTATTCTTAGCGTGAGAAACAGTACAACCTTCCTGGGTCGAACCACTGGACCAATACTTTTCACCTTCGCTTCATCTATCGTTGGTTATGAACTGGTGCTCCTGATAGCTGGGATAATTGTGCTTTTTGTAGGTCTTATTGCTTTTTTTAAGAGCTAGAATACTAAGGCTTTAGTTTATATTCAATAGTTTTCTTTTTCAATTATGTCTGAGAAAAAAGAAAATATCCTATATGTTCAGATGAGTGGTACAGATACACCGGAAAGATTGTATGCACCTTTTATACTTGGCTCGACAGCAGCCGCCATGGGGATAGACAGTACTATATATTTCCTGATAAAGGGGGTTACAGTTGTAAAGGATGGGGAAGCCGAGAAGATAAAACTAGGATCTTTCCCAAGCTTAAAAGAGGTCATGGATCAGGCAGTGGATGCTGGGGTCAAATTGGTCGTTTGCGAACAGAGCTGTATGATGTTAGGTCTCGAGCGGGGGCAGTTCATCCCAGACGCTGATATAGTAGGGGCCGCGACGCTAAATGATCTGCTATTGAAGGCTGACGCTGTACTTAGCTTCTAATATAAATTCTCTGAACCCTTTTTTGTAGGCAAAGGGTTATTGTTGATTATGCATTTTTGATAGAAGAAGGTTAGAAGAATGAGCGGAGGAGTACTGAAAGAATACTCAATCGAGGATAAACAGCTTTGGAGGTGCCACGTATGCAATGATCTTCACTATGGTAGAGCACCACCACTGCTTTGCCCAACGTGTGCAGCAAGAAGTGCTTTCGTTAAAATAGACAGGAATGAAGCCTTGAATATAATTGGTGATAGAGGAGGTTCCCTAGATTCCAGGGATGGGGTTGTCGATGCTTGGAGAAAATTTGGGTCGAGGGCAGCAGATTACGACCTAATCGAAGACGAGGAAATGTATCTAGGCCTCGCGGAGGGTGTACTGGAGAACCAGAGAAATCACGGTCTAAAGTTCTGCCCCTGTAGGATCAAGACTGGTGACCCCATTGAAGATCTGAAACTGATATGCCCCTGTCACTTTGAGCTACAGCAGGTTTATCAAGAAAAGGGAGAATGTTTCTGCGAATTATTCGTTAAGAGTGAGGAAAATGAGTGAGAAAAATAGACTGATCTGGTTTAGTGGACGGGAATGTGTTCACTGTAAGAGATTAAGACCTATGATCGAAGAGATTCAGGAGCAGACGGATATAGATATAACTGAACTTGAGGTCTGGCATAATGATGGAAACGCCCAGTTGATGCGAGAATACGGTGATGTAATTAAGAAGGCCTGTGGTGGAGAACTCGGTGTTCCAGCTTTCTATAACGAAAGAACGGGCAAAGCTCTCTGTGGGATGGTCAGCAGGGAAAAAGTTGAGGAATGGGCGAGGGAGTAGCCCTTTTCTTAATTTATGGAAATTAGAAGCAGGTTTGGGTTCTCTAGGTATTTCTTAAGGTCATTCATGAACCTCGCTGCATCTGCGCCATCTAAGACCTGATGATCAAATGTTAAGGATAGGTGCATTGCCTTTCTTGCTTTTATCTCACCATCAATAACCATGGGCGTATCCACGATCCTACCAGTTCCAAGTATTGCTATTTCAGGGTAATTTATGATCGGAGTACCATACGTACCACCGAATACCCCATAGTTCGTGATGGTAAATGTACCCCCTTTCAGATCTGCAAGATCTATTTTTCTACTCATTGCTAGTTCGGATAGTTCAACCAGTTCCTCCGCTATCTCGGTGAGTTTTTTCTGGTCTGCTCCTTTTAGGACGGGTACCATTAGGCCATCTTCTGTTGAGACAGCGAACCCGATGTTATAGTACTTCTTTATTACTATCTCTTCATTTTCCGTGTCAAGGGAGGAGTTTAATATGGGGTTTTCCTTTAGGGCCTCTACCACTGCTTTTATTATGAATGGAAGATAGGTTATGTTCAGATCTTGCCTCTCTTGGAGTATCTCTTTCCACCTATTACGCATCTCGTAAAGCTCTGAGACATCGATTATCTCCATTGCTGTGACCTGCGCTACGTTAGTCAATGACTCCATCATGTTTTTAGCGACCGTTCTTCGTATTCCTCTTAGTGGTCTCCTCTCCACGTATCCATAGTGATCGAATTTTGGGGTCTTCTTTGGCTTCTCTGGTTTTTCCTCTTTTGCTTTCTCTAAGTCCTCTTCCGTTATCCTGCCCTCAGGTCCGGTTCCCTCCACCTTTTGTAGATCGATATCCCTCTCCTTGGCCATTCTACGGACAGCAGGAGTGGCCAGGACCTTTTTCTTCTCCTTGACCTCTTTTTCTTCCTCCTCTTCTATGGTCTCTTCGGCTTCTATTTCCTCTTCTTCTGCTGGTTCCTCATATTCAGGAAGTTCTCCTACTACTGTAACTGACTCTTCTCTCTCTGAGATCTTCTCCTCGTCTTCCACATCACTGATTGTAATTAGGGTTTCACCGACCTTGACGATATCTCCCTCTTTGTGATGTATTCTCTCAATTTTACCAGCGGCTGGTGATGGCATTTCTGTTACGGCTTTATCTGTCTCTACCTCGACAACTACCTGATCTTTCTCTATAGCGTCTCCTTCATCGACCATCCATTTCCTGACCTCGGCCTCAGTAAGGCCTTCGCCAAGATCAGGAAGTTTGAATTCTATTACCATACTATCACCTAAAACTCCAAGGTCCTCTTAATTCCCTTTCTTACCTTCTCCGGGCTAATATAGTAGAATTGCTCACCCTGTGGAAGCGGTACTGTAATGTCTGGTCCCGTTACTCTCTCTATAGGTGCTTCAAGGTATAGAAGTGCTTTCTCGTTTATCCGTGCGACAATCTCTGCTCCAACACCACATGTTCTAGGTGCCTCGTGAACGACCACCGCTCTTCCGGTCTTCTTCACTGACTCGATAATTGTCTCAGTATCCATTGGGGAAACGGTTCTTAGATCTATTACCTCCACGGATGACTCATCGATCTCCTGTAACTCCTTTACTCCCTCTCGTATAATCGGCATCATTGCCCCCCATCCAATCACGGTAACATCCTCCCCTTCTTGCGCTATACGTGCCTTTCCAAGGGGTATGGTGAACTCATCTTCCTGGACATCCTCCTTTAGGAGCCTATAGCTTCTCTTTGGCTCAAGGAAGATTACCGGGTCTGGGTATCTTATTGCAGACGTTAAGAGTCCCTTGGCCTCAGATGGACTGGAAGGCACTACAACGGTTAACCCCGGAATATGTGCATATAGGGCCTCAGTACTCTCTGAGTGGTGTTCAAGGGCTTTTACCCCTGCACCATACGGCATTCGTAGGACCATAGGAATGTTGAATCTACCTCTTGACCTATTACGGAGCCTCGCAGCGTGAGCTACTACCTGATCGAATGCTAGCAGAGAGAATCCCATGAACTGGATCTCAGGAATGGGCCTGAGTCCGTTAAGCGCCATTCCGACTGCTGTTCCGACGATACATGCTTCAGATAAGGGAGTGTCTATGACTCTCTCCCTCCCAAATTTTTTGTAAAGTCCCTCAGTGACCCTGAAGACTCCGCCGTTTTCTCCAACATCCTCTCCAAGGATAACAATGGATGAGTCTCTTTCCATCTCCTGGATTAGGGTCTGATTTATTGCCTGGACCATATTCAGTGAAGCCATTATTCTTCTCCCTCCAGATCTAGCTCTTTCTTAAGAAACTTCAACTGCTCGTTTAGATACGGGGGAATCTCCTTATACGTATACTCAAAGACATCCTCAATATCGGGCTTTGGATGGGATAGCGCCTTCTCTACAGCCTCATCTATAGTATTTTTTACCTCTTCCTCTATCTTTTCTTCCTCATCCTCGCTCCATAGTCCCTTATTCTCGAGATATATCCTGAACCTCTTCAGTGGATCCTTGTCCTCCCACTGCTCAACTTCCTCCTCACTCCTATACCTCCTCGCATCATCAGATGTTGTGTGGTCGCCTAGACGATATGTATAGGTCTCGATAAGGGTAGGGCCTTCACCGTTTCTCGCTCGCTCAACAGCCTTTTCCGCAGCTACATAAAGAGCTAAAATGTCATTCCCGTCGACCTGTATACCTGGGAACCCATATGCTACTGCCTTTTGTGCTATTGTCTCCGAAGCCGTTTGGAATTTCCTGGGGACCGATATGGCATACTGATTATTCTGACAGACGAATATCGTCGGGGTCTTCAGGACCCCAGCGAAGTTCAATCCCTCATGGAATGCCCCCTCTGAGGAGCCTCCGTCTCCGAAATAAACCATAGAAACCGAGTCCTCTCCTCTTAATTTTGAGGCATATGAGATGCCCACCGCATGCGTTATCTGGTCCCCGACCGGAACAACGGGGGGTGTCACTCTTACGTTATCTGGGTATAAGGTTCCTTCCTCATTTCCCATCCAGAATAGGAACATCCTCCATAAGGGGACACCTTTCCATACTACAGCAGCCATTTCTCTGTAGCCTTGTACCAACCAGTCTTCTCCTCTAAGGGCAAGCGTTGGTCCAAGCTGGCTCGCTTCCTGTCCCTCGGTTGGAGGGTATGCTCCCATTTTTCCTTGCCTTTGTAGGGTTACTGATCTCTTATCCGCAGCCCTGGCTAAGACCATTGTCCTGTATACTCTTGTCAGGTACTCGTCTTCCAGTGAGGGTTCAAGTTCTTCATTTACCTCTCCCTCCGGGTCTAAGATCTGAAACATTTCCCCTTTTAGGGGATCATATTCTTCGAAAAGAGTTGGATATGTCATTTAATGAAAAAATTGAAACATCCCACTTGAACCTTATCCGCAATTACAAGGAAATGACCTTGGATCGGGATCCTTTGAATACCCACTCATGTTCACTGTATACTGATGTGAGTTTTTTTGCTAGTTTTATCTCATCCGCATGGGGGCCAATTTCTTCAAACTCTACATTGAAGGCTGTTTGAACCTTCTGGATGAACCTTCTTTTCCAAGTAATCAAATCCAGCTCCTCTAGGTTTGTTGTTGGTTGATACCTGCTACTCAATCTCTCTTCTCCAGAGTTGTGTATTAAGCAAGATTCCAGGCGATTAAGGTCCGAAGAGTGAAGCAAGGTGGCGTGATACAATACATAGTCTTTTGTGAAATAGGCTGCTGCTCCAGAGATTTTGCGTTTATTGTAAAGGATGTTTGTATTGTCTCTACGGGTCACAGCGAATCCCATTTCTTGTATACTCTCAACTAACAAGTCGCAGAAGAAACGTTGCACGTATACAATGTCGTGCTCTCTCTCTAGAAGTTTTTTTGGTGTGAATATGCTGGTATTCAGGTTTCCCATGTCATTGTAAAC
>WJIV01000273.1 GCA_014730055.1 Candidatus Bathyarchaeota archaeon | reverse complement strand
GTTAAAAAGCAATAATAAAATTGATAACCCGGATGTTTGCCCGGAATGTGGAAGCACACATGTAATTAATGATGATAAATCCGGGGAGAGGATTTGTGGTGCTTGCGGGCTTGTTATGTCTGATAATATGATTAATGAGGGACCTGAATGGAGGGCCTTCAGCCAAGACGAGAGGGAAAGTCGGAGCCGCGTAGGAATGCCCCTTAGCTTCAGCGTACATGATAAAGGGCTTTCAACCATGATAGGTCAGGTTGGAAAGGACGCATATGGTAGAACCATACCTACAAAGACTATGTTCCAGATGCTCAGGCTTAAGAAATGGCATATAAGGTCCAGCTACCAGAGCAGCGTAGACAGGAACCTGAGCCATGCTATGACCGAGCTGAGCAGGTTATCCGATAAACTCCACATACCAAAACCAGTAAAGGAGAGAGCTGCTGTCGTATACAGGAAAGCCTTAGAGAAGGGGCTAGTCAGGGGCAGAAGTATAAGCGCGATAAGTGCTGCAAGCCTCTATGCGGCCTGCAGGTTGACCGGAACACCGAGAACACTCAGGGAGATGGCTAAGCACAGCACAATAGACAAAAAAGATCTGGCAAGGTGTTACAGGCTTCTTCTAAGAGAGCTAAAGCTTAGCATGCCAATACCTAAGGCACAGTACAGGGTTCCCAAGATTGCGGCAAAGGTGGAGATAAGTGAATTCACACAGCAAACAGCTGTCAATATCCTTCGTAAAGCCGAAGAGCTAAAGAAGACTGCTGGAAAGGACCCAATGGGTCTGGCTGCAGCTGCTCTTTATATCGCATGTGTTATGAATGATGAGAAGCGGACTCAGAAGAGGATCGCTGACGCGGCCGGTGTAACCGAGGTAACTATAAGGAACAGGTATAAGGGGCTCAAAGAAGCCCTTGACCTCAAACTATAATTTTTTCAAACCCTTTTTAGGCGAATAGGTGTATCTTTGCCTATTCGGTGGAAATATTGAGCGATCCAGTGGATTATCTTACAGAAGAGAATTACAGGCCCCCGTGGCTTGAGGATAATGTCACGGAGCTTACGCTTCGCGGCGTTGAGGCGAATAAGAAGAAACTTATCCAAATTGGCGTTGAGCTTTCTAAAGCTGAGAGATATTATCTTGTAGGTAGTGGAGGGAGCTATAGCGTCCAGTTCCCATTCAAATACGTAGCAGAAAAATGGACAGATATCCCAGTTCATTCTTTCAGTGGCTGGGAGTTCCTCGAAAGTAGACCAGTTATCATAGACGAGCAGAGCGCATGTATATTCATCAGTCAATCAGGGGAGACAAAGGAAATCGTTGAAGCCTTAAAATGGGTAAGCGATAAGGGGTCAATTACCTTCGGACTTTCACAAAAAGAAGGGTCTGAGATCCTTAAACTGTCTGACCATGGATTCGCATGGAAGGGGAGATCAGTAACCCTCGGAAAACTATCCAGTCTATACTATATCTTTGGTTCAATATTCAGGGAAAAAGGCTACCCAATTGGAGAACAGATGATACAGATAGCAGATGAGCTCCCAACTATTTTACCCTCCATGATACCTGAAGCTAAAAAGGGAGCTAAAAAGCTGGGTTTGGAGTTGAAAGACTGTCACGAGATGTATGTTCTAGGTGGCGGTGTTAACTGGGGACTAACGTATCAATTTGCTTTATGCACCCTCATGGAGATGTGCTGGGTCCATGCAACGGCAGTAAAATACAGTGAATTCAGGCACGGAGCATTGGAACTTTTTACCGAAGGCGAGGTAGCGGTATTTCTAAGAGGTCGCTCAAGCATGAGGGATCTAGAAGATAAAATCTTAGAGTTTGCCAAAGGAAATGGAGTCAAATGCATAGTGTACGATAGCCAGGGCCTTGAAGTCGATAATTTAATGACACCATTCACACTCTTCATGGAACTTGAATGGCTCAGTTACTATCTAAGCTTGGCGAAGAACAGGCGGATGGGACACTGGCGCTTTTACGACAAAGTAAAATTTTAAAAATATTTTTCAGATATTTTAATGAAAATTATTTATCTAAATGAAACCTACCTATAATCGCTTTACGAAAAAACTCATATTCTTCAGGAACTTGAGTCTCAAAAAAATTTTGAATTTTCGATAAGCCAATTTTTTCACTTGAGTATTCATGAGCCTGCAGGATCATCTCCAGCTTGTCGGCCGCATAAACAAGTTCCGCTTCATCCGAGGTCATTTCCTGGTATTCACGCCAAATTATGGCATACTCTTTTCTACTTTGTGGGGGAATCAATGAGAGTATTTCCATCATTGCTCTATTCTCAGCTGATTGATGATTCTCCTTTTTTTGATCGGGTGTCAGATCACCGATGATAGATTCGGGGAGATCGTGGATCATGGACATTTTGAGGACCTTTTCGGTGTCTAGATTGTTTAGATCACTGAGTATCATAGCTAGCAATGTAACTCTATAGGTATGATCCGAGACAGATTCAGGATTGGATATTCCAGTCTCAATCCAACCGGTTCGTTTTAAGCGTTTTAGTTTTCCAGCTAGACTCATTAAATCGATGAGTTTTTCATAATCCAAGACAATCGTGTTAAACATACTGTTAATCTCTTATTATCTCTTTGAAATTATAGTCGTAAATTTGTACAAGTATAGTTAATAAAAATTGGAGGAAAATAGGTTACTCTTGGACGGTCCTTAGTTCTTTGACCTCTACGGCGCCAAGGTACATCTCATTCAGTAACGGATGATTCAACAAATCTTCAGCTGGTCCCTCATATGTGAACTGCCCACCGCGCATCATGTAGCTATAGTCTCCTACAGCCAGTGCTCTTCTGGCACGCTGCTCAACGAGGATAATCGGTAGACCTGTCTCTTCAGCCATCTCCTCAAGCTGCCTCATGACGTCGTTCACCAGCTTTGGCATTAGGCCCGCTGTTGGCTCGTCGACCATCATGACCTTTGGGTCACGCATTAACACCATGCTCTCTGCGAGCATCTGACGCTCTCCACCACTCAATGTTCCAGCATGTCTTGGCATATAGTCCTTAAGCCTTGGGAAAAGAGTCAAAACAAACTCCAGTTTATCCTGGATTACCGATTGGTTGTCCATTGTGTAGGCCGCCATCTTCAAGTTGTCCTCAACTGATAGGTTGCTGAAGATGTTTCCTACCTGAGGCATGTATCCTAGGCCTCTCTTGGTACGTTCGTAGGGTGGTAGTCTTGTTATGTTCTCTCCCTCGAAATGAACCTCTCCACTGTAAACTGTGGCTAAGCCCATTATTGCTTTTAGTAGGGTTGTTTTTCCTACGCCGTTGGGACCGACAACGATTGTGACCTCTCCTGGTTTAACCTTAAAGTTCAGGTCATATATTACGTGGATTGGACCGTAACCTACGTTCAGGTTCTTTGTTTCAAGTATGTATTCTCCGCTCACTTCTACTCACCTAGGTATGCTTTTATTACTCGCTCGTCTTCGAAGACTTCCTCTGCGGTACCTTCTGTCACCATTTTACCTCTATCCATAGCAAATACATGATCAGCGTATTGTGCTGCTACTTCCAGTCTATGCTCTATGACTAGGAACGTTATTCCAAGCTCATCTCTGAGTCTCAGGACGTGGTTAAAGATCTGGTGGCAGAGCTTTGGGTCAATGGAGCCTACTGGCTCGTCCAGTAGAATTGTTTCTGCTCCTGACATCAGTGCTCTTCCGATCTCGAGTAGCTTCAGTTCTCCTCCGCTTAAGGTATTTGCTGGTTTGTTCCATACGTGTCTCAGACCAAGTACCCTTAGGAGTTCTGCGGCACGCCTGACGGCACTTACCTCGCTGTCTATCCATGTGGGTTTGAAGAGTGAGAGAGCTATATTCTCTCCGGCATTATCGGGCAAAGCGACTAGCATGTTCTCCAGAGTAGTTAGCGATAGGAAAGGTGACGCAATCTGGAAGGTACGTACAAGCCCCCTCCTTGAAATCTTGTACATATCCTCGTCGGTGATCTCCGCGTCACGATAGTAAATGTGACCTCTTTCTGGTACATAAATGCCTGATACACAGTTTACCAGTGTGGATTTTCCACAACCGTTGGGACCTACCAAAAGGTAGATGCCGCCTTCTTTAAGGCTGAAACTGATACCGTCGTTTGCAGCGAACTTGCCGAAATATTTGTATACATCATCTATTACGAGTACTTCCGACATGTCGGCATCAACTACCCATATAGCGTACAGGCTCTACTTAAAATAATTTGCCCAAATTTGTTGAGGTTTTCTTCAATTAAATTTAAAATAATAAAAAGGGGGGTTTATCTTGTTGGTGGGGTATAACCGATTTCCTCAGTATACCATGTAACTTCTCCGGTTACAAAGTCGTATAGTCCAGCAATATAGTCCTCACCAGTACCATCAGGCTTAAGTCTGTATGCCCAGATCTGGTAGTTTGCAGCGTATCTATCGCCATCTTCGTTGAGTCTGTTCCAGCCACTTGCTCCGAAGCTGTTGAATGCAGTTGTATCTTGTAGATCTAGTACTGTTAGGGCATCTGTACTTTGTGACTCTAGTATGGTCTCAGCTAGTATCCATCCAATATCGTATGTACACGCTGTATAGTATCCATATGGCATTCCTACTAGAGACCAGTATCTATCGTATAGGTCGGTATATTTCTGTGACTCAGCTGGAGCAGCCAGTGTGCTATATAGGTTCACATGTGATGCTTGGTCTGGGGCGTCGTCTCGTATCTGTGAGGTTAATGCTGTTCCGTCACTGCCGAACCAAACAACTTCGTAGACCGTAGGATAGTCCTGAGCTTGCTGTAGCATCGTAGCTACTTCCTGGAAGCCAATTACGTCAATTGCTATATGTTCAATACCGTATTCGTCAACAGCAGCTGAGAGTACGTTCTCTGCTTGCTGTAGATAGCTTGAGAATTCTTGGACCTCGGCTGCGTACCTGATTCTTTCTAGTTCTACGCCTCCATTATTTGCCCATTCTTCTGAAAGTATGTTATAGATACCATCTGCCCATGAGTCACCTCTCTGGATACATACATAGGCCTCTATTCCATGGCTTTCCATCATCTTTGCGATAGCTGGTGCCTGAACTAGGTCTGTTGGACACATTCTAAGTAGATTATCATCAGGAATTGCTAGTGTTGGGCTGGTGGATGAAGCGCTCCACATCAGCATATCGTTATCGTTGCAATAACTCAGAGCAGCTGAAGCCTGGCTAGACCAACCTCCACCAATGAATATGTTAACGTCTATAGCTTTGAATCCCTGAACCTTTTCTAGATGTATAGCTCCCTGTGATTGAGCATCATCAATTAAGAACTCAAAGTCTACATCGTATCCTAATTTATCAGCGTATGTATTGAAGTCTGGTGTCATCATATCTTCTATATGTGGTTGTGCAGTTTCTAAACCGACAGTGGTTGAGCTAATATATCCTAGTTGAACTGTTTTACCATCTAAGGGAATTACCTCAACTGGGGTTGGGGTTCCGCCATCACCGTCTCCGTCGCCAGCTGGCTGTCTTGGAGCGGCAAAGTAGCCAACGCCTCCACCGACAATCAAACCTACAACTAATAGAACTATTGCTAGAGTGTTTCCTTTCATTTCCATTTTTTTCACCTTAATGTTTGTCGCAGAAGTTACTTTATCTCTTTAGCATATATAAGATTTTTACCATTTAAAAGCTCACATATAAAAACTAACGTTTCTATTATTTTGTAATAAAAATATTAATTTATTTTTTACATTTTTCAACCAGGTTTAGTACAATTTTGATACTCTAGTCAAAAACATTATTAATGTCCTAGTAGGATGGCGTATGGGTTTAAACATGTTAATCCCTGCAATTTGGATGGCAGCGCTTGTCTACGCGAGCGAACTTACATTACTAAGCATAGGATTTACTTTAACATACTTAACAGCAAAAGTTCCTAACTTTGCACATGGTACGTATGCAGGTGTTGGGATATACGTCAGCTATACTTTCTCGAAGATATTGGGAATATCTCCTTACATAGGTTTTCCAATCTCCTTTGTCTTAGGAGGAATAATGAGCGTGTTGATATACGTCCTCGTTATAGGAGTTCTTCAAAGGCTAGGAGGTGGGGCTATCGTTTTAACTATATCGACACTGGCAATACAAATTTTCCTGACAGCTGGCATACAGATCTACGCTTTCTGGTTAAGGGAGAAGTACAGCACTTATGCTCTTCTGTTTCTGTTGAAAGACGCTGATTTTAGGGTAGCAGGTTTCCCAGGAATCTTCGTTGTCTCAATGGTGCTAACAATCGGTTGTGTAGTTTTACTACACTATATGCTAACTAGAACAAAAGTAGGAATTGCTATGAGAGCTACGGCAGAAGATCCAAGTCTCGCTTCAGTTCTCGGAATAAACACTGACCAGATCCAGATATTCAGCTGGTTCCTGACTGGAGGTATGGCTTGTCTAGCTGGATCAATGATTCCTCTTTGGTTTATGAGCACCCCAACGACCGGCGCCTTTATAATTACAAGTATAATGGCCGGTAGTCTGTTGGGCGGATTTGAAAGCGTATATGGTGCAGTAATCGGAGGAGCAGTCGTTGGGATCTCTGAAATTATGCTAACAACATGGGGACAAGAACTACTAGGAGCCTGGGTAGGAGAATATAGACCATTAGTTCCTATGATTTTCCTAGTGGCAGTCCTTTTAATCGAACCTCGTGGTCTACAAGGAGTTTGGGAAAGAATCAAAGCCAGCGATACAGGCGAAAATATTCTAAAATCTTTGGGCCTAATGAGGGAGGGAGTTTAAATGATACAAAATATTGCTTTAGGAATACTGACTAGCGGTGTAGCCGTAGAAGGTTCAGCAAGGCTAATAGTAGACATAGCTATGTACTTCGGACTTTTTGTAATCGTAGCAATGGCATTAAATTTCCAATATGGAAACGCCGGAATACCCAACATGGGGTGTGCTGTACAGGTCATAATGGGAGGATTTACCGTCAGCGCAATTAGTACTCGGCTAATTTTCATATTAGTCGAAAGTGCAGGCATAGAACTTCTTGCATGGAGAAATGATCAAGGCTGGGTTTACAATAATCCTACAAATGTAGCTACCGTAAATACATATTTATCTGGTAAACCTATCTTTGGGATTTCTTTACTTCTATTTACACTCGCAGTCTCATTGCTACTAGGAGCGATTATTGGTTGGGTTATTGCTCTACCAGCTATAAGACTTAGAGCAACATACCTAATGATCGTACTAATTACCATGGCTGACGCAGCTCAGATATTCGGTAGAAACGTAACATTCCTCAGTGGAGGTACACTAGGTATGTTCATTCCTGATATATTCAAGTGGTACCCTGGAGATCGAACAGTATTGATGGCGGTAATTACACTATTAATAGGACTCATAAGCTTCTTCATATTCAGAACAATGCTTAATAGTCCCTATGGAAGGCTAATGAGAGCCATAAGAGAAAACGAGGTCACGGTAGGAAGCGTGGGTAAAAATGTCGTTGGTATTCGTAGGAATATACTAATGTTTGCTTCAGGAATAACAGCGCTTAGTGGAGCTCTTACAGCTTTTTACTACAGCTATATGGTTGAAGCTAATTATCAACGTGCACTTTGGACATACTGGCCTTGGTTAATGCTGATTTTAGGTGGCCCAGGTAACAATGCTGGAACTTTCCTAGGATGTGCTTTAGTAATAGCACTGCGTCGCGTCATCATAGTAAATAAATGGTTCTTACAATCTGTACTATTCTTCCCCATAGCCTACTTCGAACAAATACTACTAGGTTTACTACTCATCGTGGTAATTATATTCCGACCGAATGGACTAATTCCTGAAAAGCTTCTCTACGTACCAGGTTTAAACTATGGCAAACTAATACAAGAAAGAGTTGAAGTAGACTGGAGATCAGCCACAAAGAAAAGAGGAAGTACTGAAGGCATTAAAGGCATCTTCAATGTATTTAGTGGCGGAAAAAAGGAGGAGAACGAGTAGCATGCAATGGGACACTATCCTATTCTGGACAATGATCGCCCTCTGGGTAATTATGCCTGCATTTATCGTCTACGAGGAAATCCAGGAAAGAAAAGCTCTTCGCGAAGCACAAGAATACGCTGACCAATTAGAAACAGAAGAATAATCTTTTTTTATTTTTTTTAATAATAGATATAATAGAAAAAAATTTGTTATTTAGTAGTTAGTGTGTATCGAACACCTAATGGAGTAAGTGCATCATCAACCTTGTCAATAAGGTCCTGAACCTTACCCATACTTGGTCTATCCGCCCACTCGAAGACGAAGTCAAACTCTCCGAGAGTCATGCTACCTTCACTAATAAGTTGCTGTGGCTCATAGCAGTCTTCATAGGTCTCCTTTAGCTTTATGAGGTAATTATCCCAGCTCCTGTCATCCGTCTGCATCCTGGTTGGATACGGAACACAGCGGTGGCTGAATTTTACTCCGGTAACCTTTGACATATCGACAGCCACAGCCTCAAGGGCTCTAATTGCCTTGAGTAGGGGTGGACCGTATATTCGTACATAAGTCTTAGGCATTGCTATCGCACAAAATGGTTACACGAGATGATAAAAAGCCTTTCTAATTGAAATGTATCTGAAAGATAAAATCTATTCTTTTTGCTCTTCTTCAGCTATTCGCTTCATAAGTATCTTATATCTTCGATACTTGTCATCAAGTGAGAACTTTGCTGGATGAGGGGTGACGGCCTTTCCACCACATTTCGGGCATTCATCCTTTAACGTGTACTCTCCGCACTCCTTACAGCGTTTTAGAAGCCAAACCATCGATTATTCACGTTGGAATGAAATATTTCCATCTAGTTCTTCCCAGACTTGTTTGGTATATTCGACTACTTTATCCAAAGCGATTTCGGCTTTCTTGTAATCCTCAGCTTCAAGCTCAATACGGTATTTTGGTGAACCAAGACTTGTTATAGAAATTGTTGCATCATTCTCCTCCGCTACATCCTCAGCAGATACGAAAGCGTGCTTAATATCCTCAACACCACTACTCGTTAGAGAGCTTGCTTCAAAAACCCCAGAGACTGTAACACCTTTTATGACTATCTTGTCTTTTGCTAGCTCTGCCAAGAATTCTGCAAGCTGCTCTTCAACACCTGCATCGGTTAAAGCTTGAACTCCTCTTTTTGAGGCTGCTTCAAGTCCTTCGTAAAGGCCCCCATACTCCTCAACAAGCTTAACGCCCTCCGACTCGTAGAGTTGCTCAACATCAATCC
>WJIV01000272.1 GCA_014730055.1 Candidatus Bathyarchaeota archaeon | reverse complement strand
TGATCTACTTAAAGAAAAACCAGTAGAAAGCATGGATGGACATCTAAATTACATTGTAACTAGGATCATCAAAGAAGTATACCCTCTCCGCTACTATCACATTAATCGAGCGATGGGGGTTCTAGAATGCATAAAACAAGAATTTTACAGAAGAGTAGCAGCTCCCTATGAGGACACCAAGATAGAACAAAATGGAGACGTCTAGATCTCTTCAATTTATTTATTTTATTTCTTTCACAAAAGATAAGATAATGATTATATGTTTGAAAGAGCGCAGAAAGCTGAATGAAGTTGTTGAATTCGTGAGTTATATTGATCATGTATCAGATTATCCATAGTTGAAAGGCTCATTATTAGAAAACTCTGAGGTCTCTTGAATATTAAGGACCAATCATTTAGGTATCCAAGATATCTATTGATGATTCGGTAAGAATAATTGAGATTAATTATAGCAAAATAATCATCTTAACTGATTGATGAAGTAGGAAAAAGAATGGAAAATCTAATAGAATTAAAAATAAAGGATAAGGATATTGAAATATTAACAGAAATCAGAAAAGGCAGAAATTCAGGATGAACTTAAATTAGAACGACACGTGGATAACAAGGAAAACCTGAGGAAGTGGCCGAAGCGGTGATATTTCTCTCATCAGATAGGGCAAGGTTCATCACAGATCAGACCTTTACAGTCGATGGTGGGAGAATTGATTATATTACACACTCAGCATACTATGTTTATATTAAAGGCTTAATTTCTTCTCTCTTTTTGGGTTTAAAATGGGTTTTATTTAGTCTTTGAAGGTATACCTTAAAGAGTTTGTTTATATTTTTATCCTGAAATGTCAAGACAGAAGAGAGTCATTATATGTAATGGGCCTCCGGGTAATGGTCGAGACGAACTAATTAATTCACTTAGAAATAAAGTTAGTTTTGGGTACCATCATTTGTTCCAATACATCGTTGAGGAAGGTAGACTGGATGGTACTAATCTATCGAAGATCAATATACTGGATTTTTACGATAGCCAACCTGAGAAAATGGAGCAGTATAGAAAGGAGGCTATAAGGAAGATCGTTGAAGACATTAACCGGGAAGGCGGGGTTCACATTATCAGTACGCCATTTCATTTTGAGTGGAAGGGGAATAGATTTCAGGGATTAAACGCAGATGATATCATGCTTATAAAGCCTGATATGTTCCTCGTGATATTCGATGACATTGTTAGAGTTAGAGAGCGTCTAATGGAAGACCCACAGTGGAGCGAACATAAATTCACTTTAGGCGAAATTGCAAACTGGCGAAGAGAAGAAGTTCTTGGGGTCTATCGTTTAGCGGAACAGTTTACACCAAGACGGGAAATACAGCTAGTTGCTTATGAAAATGGACCAGATCTGTTAAAAGACGTAATCTATAACCCTAGCAAAGAGAAGGTCTATCTAAGCCACCCAATAACAGGAGAGGGTCCTGATTTTTTCAAAAAGATAACAGATTACCTCGAATCTCTGAGCCACTATTATGTCATTTACGATCCATATCTGATCAAAGACTGGGACATAGTTGAACAGTGGAGAGATGCGTTGAACACCGCTATAGACAAAGGCGAGCCTAGACCTGAGGAGTTCACTTTCAGAATAGAGTACAATGAAGGGGTAAAAGAGGTGGACTTCGACTTTGCTGAAGTTGAGTCTGCAATAAAAAACTTGAGATTTCAAATAATTGATACCGATTATAAAATTATTGAGAACAGTGACTTAGTGGTTGTATATCATCCAAGAAAAAGCATATCCGCTGGTGTGATGTGTGAGATGGTATACGCTAAGGCACTGGCTAAACTAGTCTATGCTTATTATCCATACGAGCCAAGCCCATTTTTCGAGTGGTACGCTACAAGAATCTTCGAAGATGCTGATGAGATGAGAGAATTTCTAATTAAAGAATCTAAAATGACTGGACAGCGTCCACTTGATAGCTTCCAGCAACCCCAATAATTTTTTCTTAGGCTGGTGCATTCGAACTATGGTAATGGGAGGAAATATTATCTAACTCCATCCAGGGCAAGATTATAGTATCCTCCTTAGGCAAATATACTTTCAATACTTCCCCGGACTCCGCTCTTAAGCTCGATGGAGCGTCAATAAATATTGTCGATTGGCCCAAGTTCAACTTAACCTCTGTTACTGGACCTAAGAATGCACTCCACTCCAACTCTCCCTCTATTACATTGTAAGGAATATCCGGTTGTGTAATGCTGAATTTTTCAGGTCTTAAAACACATGCTACTCTATCACCTTCGTTTAACTCTTCGGTACATGTCTTTATCCCTTCAATACGTATACCATTTACTTTTACTTCTATATTTTCATCATTACACTTAATTACCTGCCCCTCAAGGAGAGCTCCCTTTCCAATAAAAGTAGCTATAAAAAGATCAATTGGCTTATTGTAAACATCTCGAGGTGTTCCCACTTGGATTATTGCACCATAATTCTGAATGGCTATCCTATCGCTTATTGCCATTGCTTCTTCTTGGTCATGAGTTACATAAATAGTTGTAATACCTAACTCTCTCTGTATCTCCTTGATCTCCTCACGCATTTCTACTCTGAGTTTCGCGTCCAAGTTACTAAGAGGTTCATCTAGGAGCAAAATATCCGGATTAATTACTAGTACACGGGCTAAAGCCACCCTTTGTTGTTGACCTCCACTTAGCTGATTGGGAAACCTATCCCCCAGCCCACCAAGATGAACTAGCTCAAGTGCCTCCTGCACACGGTTTCTGACTTCCTCGTCAGACACCTTTCTAACTCTGAGACCATATGCCACGTTATCAAAAACAGTCATGTGTGGCCAAAGGGCATAATTTTGGAAAACCATTCCGGTATTACGTTTGTGACTAGGAAGTTGTGTAACATCTTTATCGTCATAAAATATTTTTCCCTCAGTTGGGTATTCTAGGCCCGCGATAATCCTCATGGTTGTTGTCTTACCGCAACCACTCGGTCCAAGGAAAGTGAAAAATTCACCATCCTCTATTTCGAGATTTATTTGATCTGCTGCTATGACTTCGCCAAATCTTTTTGTTATATTTTCTAGATTTACTTTTACCATTTTTATACCCCTAGGAAGCTTGTCCTTTGTTTTAGAATGAAGTTGCTGATAGCCAT
>WJIV01000271.1 GCA_014730055.1 Candidatus Bathyarchaeota archaeon | reverse complement strand
TTATCAAGAGATATCAGAAACTTATGGATGAAAGAATGGTAAGACAATCTACTATACTACTAAACCCAAGAAAAATTGAAAACAATGTTATCGCAAACCTGAATATAGAAGTCCAACCAGGAAATACGGAAAAGATCCTGAAATTCCTTAGAAAACAAGCGGAAATTCTTTTCGCGACCAGCTGTATGGGAGAATATAACATATTTGCGATATCTCTGAGCAGTTCCATGGAGGACATGAACAGGCTGAAAGAAAGGATACAGGGTCAAGAAGGTGTTATCGAGACTCAGACGAGTATTTGGATAGATCAATACCTTCTTTGCCCCCAGAACTTCGAGATAGAGCAGCTTAAGGAGGAGTAGATTTGGACGAACTAGATAAACTGATTATGGATCAGCTTACTGAGGATGCAAGAAAAAGCTTCAGGAGTATAGCCATCAAAGCAGGAAAAGCAACGGATACGGTCATAAACCACTTCAATAAGCTCGTAGAAGACGGTGTAATCCGAGGAAGCACTCTAGTAATGAACTTGGATAAAATAGGTTACGAGGGTATTGCAGTCTTCCACCTAGATTCCATTCACACTGAGAACGTTAATCCTGACACAATTTTAAGAAAGCTAATCGAGATGCCAAACATTATAGTCGCGACCAGAACAATGGGAAAGCATGACTTACTTGCACTTGCGGTAGTTCACAACCTTAAACACTATGGGGAACTTGGGAGGGAGATATCTGAGATTAAAGGAGTTATGAAGATGGAGTCAAGCATCTGGGCAGTTGAGGAACCCATCCATCCGCAGTATTTTATCATCTGATTATCGTAATACTGTAAAATTTGGATAAATTTGAAAGTCTTGAACCAGATCTTGTATTTCATCTCTTATCTTCAGGAGGATTCCATCATTTTCGTAGTTCTCTATTACCCTTGAAATGCAGCTAGCAATAACCTTCATCTCAGATTGCTTCATTCCACGCGTTGTAACGGCAGGAGTGCCAAGCCTAAGACCGGATGGGTTAAATGGACTGGCGTCATCAAAAGGAACACTGTTTTTGTTAACAGTGATTCCTGCTTTATCCATTGCAGACTGCAGTAACTTACCCTTACCATCAAGTCCTTTTGGACGAAGATCAATGACCATCAGGTGATTATCGGTACCGTCAGTCACTAGCTTTAGTCCATGATTCATTAGCTCATTCGCCAGCGTCTTAGCATTTTCAACAACCTGTCGGGCATATTCCTTAAAGTCTGGCTGCATAGCCTCTTTGAAAGAGACTGCTTTTGCCGCGGTTATGTTATCGTGGGGCCCTCCTTGGAGACCAGGAAATACGGCCGAGTCGATAAGTTGAGCAAGATTCTTCTCTGTAACAGCGTGGTAAATATCTTTGTAGGGATCCTCTTTCTTACACATTATTATTGCGCCTCTCGGGCCCCTTAGGCTTTTGTGCGTTGTTGTAGTGATAATATCGGTCTCAGGTAGAGGAGAGGGATGTGTTCCCCCAACTATCAAACCTGCTATATGGCTGATGTCTGCAAAACTGTAAGCGTTCACATCTTTGGCTATCTCGCAGAATTCATTGAAGGGCAATGTACGGGGATAGGAAGTCAGGCTTGCAATGATCATCTTTGGCTTTTCTTTCTCAGCTAGTTTTCTTACTTCATCCATGTCCAAGAGCTCAGTCTCAGGATCCACACTATATGAGACAGGTTCATAGAACCGTCCTGAGAAGTTAACAGGGCTACCGTGTGTCAGGTGTCCCCCCGCATCGAGATCCATTCCCATAAACTTGTCTCCTATCTCGAGGAGGGCATAGTAGACAGCAAGATTAGCTGGGCTACCACTGTATGGTTGCACATTTACATGCTCAGCATTAAAGAGCGCCTTGGCTCTATCTACGGCGAGTCGTTCGATCAGGTCAACAAACTCATTGCCACCGTAGTATCTTCTTCCCGGATATCCTTCGCTGTATTTATTTGTGAATACACTTGACATCGCCTGCATAACTGATAGTGAGACAAAATTTTCGCTCGGGATTAACTCTACACCGCTCTGTATCCTTCCTACCTCATTTTCTATCGCCCTAAGAATCTCAGGGTCCGTCTCATCTAACCGCCTCATGCTCATTATAATCGTCCTGTAATCGCAAGGGCTAATATGAAGCGATACTTAAACACTTTCACTCAATTCGTGGTAGAAATAAGCACGCGGTAGCCACCGCTTCTAGCAAGAATTTTGTACTCACCGAAAGCCTCAGTCATATATTCAGCCAGTGTGTTTCCTCCTTTCTGGGACTGGATAACTAGCTGTATGCTACCCTCTGAAGCAAGATGCTTAGAAGCATTCTTAACCAGAGGCTCGACAATACGACTCATACCAGCCGAAACAGGGGGATTAGATACGATTGTATTGAAAATCCTTCCCTCTACTGGCTCGTATAAGAATCCTTCAAGAACCTCCACATTCTCCAAGCCCATCCTCTCAACATTTTCACTTGCTATCATTACAGCTCTCGGGTTGATATCAATCATAACAACATTCAGTTCAGGATTTTCCCTCGCTGCAACCAAGCCTATAACTCCTATACCACAGCCCATGTCCAGGAATAAGCCCTTCTGAGGGATTACCATAGATTCAACTAGAAGCCTCGTACCGTTATCTATTCTCTTATAGCTGAACAGCCCTGAAGCTGTGAGAAATGTATACTCCCTTCCTCTTATGAATGTCTTTATGAGACCTTTTTCAATCTCGCTACTCGGGGAGGACGTGAAGTAGTGCTCACTCACGCTTACCACATTTTAGGATAGGTACCCATAGGCATGAGAACTCTTTCAGGAGTGGCAGCGATTCCATGATCCTCAGCCTGGATCTTACCGCTACTCATATCTGCCTTCATAAGAGCAATGGCCTCGTTTTTAGCGGTCATTACAGCTATCAGGTCACCTTCACCGATACCAGTCTCATATCGTAATATTCCAGGTACAGCCAGTTGAGCACCGTTACAAATGGCCTCCACCGCACTGTCCCTGACCCATATCTTCGGCAACAATTGGAGGGCGTCTTCCATAGGTCTTATGATTTCACGGAGATAATCTTCATCTCCGTTCTTCCACCTGTCAATGGCATCCGTGAAATCATACATATCGTAAAGATCCTCTTCAACAAAGGGACCGCTTCTAGTCCTTCGCAGTTCCTGCATATGGGCTCCGCTACCGAGATACTCCCCGACATCATAGCATAGCTTTCGGATGTACGTCCCACTCTCACATTTGACCTTGAAGAGCCAGTTACTACCATCTCCCTCCAGGTATTCTATGCCGTATATCCAACGTGTTCTAAGACGTCTACGTACTGAGCTCCTGACTGGGGGGCGCTGGAAAATTTCACCAGTGAAATAATTTAGAGATTCACGTACCCGATCTTCATCCTCTTCTGAGTGAGTACGCATTACACATACGTACTCTTTACCTGCCTCCAGCAATGCCTGTACTACTTTTGTACTATCCTGGAGACAAATTGGCAGGACACCGGTTACTTTAGGGTCCAGGGTTCCCCCGTGACCCACCTTATCTAGCTCCAATAACTTTTTGACCCAGCTAGCTACCTCATGGCTTGTTGGGCCAGGGACCTTATCGATGACAACGACACCGAATCTAATATGGTCCTCTATCGATCTTTCATTAGGTGGACTACCATACTCTGGGTTGGTAAAGTCCTCGGCCTTTATTCGGACCTGCTTCTCAATCTCCCAAGCCGGCTTCTTGCTCATTATTACACCTGAATAAAGGTAGATGTTTTAAAAGGTAGCTCCGCGTTCCCTGTTTTTCTCTCTCCAATAGGTCTTGTCTACGACGTCTTCTTCTTCTCTCCACTCGAGGTTTTCTTCATCATCATCTGGTTTGCGTAGTGTTCTCTCACGTTCCTCATAGTCCTCGAACATTGTCTTGCCTTCTTCAAGAGTGGCATCCAGATCCTCGATTATATTCCTAATCCTTATTGAATAATCATCTAACTCCGTGGCGGTCTCCATCCACCACTCATTACTGAGTTCTGAAGCAATATTAGCTGCCTCCGTTGTTTGATCTAAGCTTTCCTGAAGCTTTTCTCTTAGGTCCTCTAAACCAAGTAATAGATTCTGTATCTCTCTAGACATATCGTATAGACGTAGGATACACTCCCAATAAACCACACGTATTGGATGCATCAAAATAGAGATTTGAAAAGTGGAAACTATCTGCCCTTAGGAACGTCCATTACCTGTGTGGTAAGTTTGGGTTCACCTTTGATCTTTTCCAAGACCTCAATCGCGAGATCAATGTTGTCCTTTGGACCCTCGAGGAGAAATATCTTACAGCCTTCTGCTCCGTCTATTCCTCCACCTCCTATTGGGACGGCTTCGACCCCAAATAGGAACTTCATTGCCTCCATCTCGGTTATAATTTGACCATGAACAACTAGCATTCCGCACTTCCACCCATGGGCAGAATCTATTACCCCGGTCCCCATCTGGGAGACGTAATCAGTAAGACTTACAGGCACAAGTTTCTCCAGCCCAGCAGGGATTACCAATTGTATCCCATTTCTTACGATGTATCCCCACGCTCTACCTATTGTACCTCCTCCTTCCCCCGCAAGGAGAATACCTGCTGCTCCGAAGGGATCGATGGCATTTGCGCCTTTAATGAATACATCTGATGGACCCATCTTTGAAAGATAGGGTACTAGATCAGAGGTATCCAATTCCTTTAACTCTCCCTTCTCGAACACATAATGCTTGTATCTACCCTCTGATTTTGTCACGTGTAGACCATCTTTTGTAACAACTCCAGCTGTGAACATTCCCTTATCAGGGATCTCCTTTCCCATTATCTCCTCAGCTACATAAGCCGAGGTTGTGCTTGTTGCAATTATCAGAATACCATCCTCAAAAGCCATCTGAATTGGTTCCATATTACTAATTGCTTTAGCGATAAGTCTCTTACCTTCAGCGGGAGTGAGTAATACCTGTGCTTTCAACATATGTCCCTCAACTATAATGCATCAGTTAAGGAATCACAATAAAAACATAGCTGAAAAAGACCCCCTAACCATAATACCCATAATATAGTTGGTAATCTTACATATTATACACCGAGGGGGATGTTGTAGCATATGATATTTTCGACCCAAAATTAATCGGATAAATGATCAGAAATTTACACATTAATTCAACGATTTCTCCTAGGCATCTCCGGAGGTACGCCTTGATCTTCAAGTGCCTCTGCAAAAATTTCTCCAAACTCCGTGAGCATAACCTCCTTCATCTTGCTCCCTTTTTCTGCATCGACCAGCCCTTTCATTTCCAACCTATTTATTATTCTGCTGAACCTGTTTCTAAGAGTACTATTAGCTGCCTTATATCCAAACCAGCGGATAATATCACTTATCGAGTCCGCTTGTCCATCATTTTGCCTCAATAGCACAAGAAGACGCTTTTCTCTCTCCCATTCTTTCTCCTCGTGTTTTGTACTGGGTTCAAGCCGGTATCCCGGTAACTGAATTTCAGTTGGATCTCTGGATTCCTGATTTCTCGCCCTCTCAAACCATTTCTCAAACTCATCGTCCCCTGGCCTGCCCTGTATGTACCACCCTGGGTCACTTCCAGGTACGCTGTATACTCGTGCATTTCTGAACATAAGGGCTGTTGTTAGGGCTATGCCCATTGTAACATTCGTTGTGCTGGTGATATCAATAAGAACCTCTTCACCTGCCTCTCTTGCTTGATTAAGTATTCCATATATCGTCCTGAAGGCACTTCTCTGCTCAGTGGGATCAAAATCCACAAGTATTGGATCGAGTATCTCTAATTTCTCCCTGAGCTCCCTCGCGTTCTTCTCACTCATGTATGCGAAGGGGTTACCATTTTCTGCCTTGCTGTAAAGTAAGTATAACTTCGTAATCCCATGGATTTTGCTCCAATATCGGATTCCATCAAATGCCCGTTGATAATGTTGTCCGACAAGGCAGACGATTATTGTCATATATATCACCTGAATGATCGTTTGAGACTAAATTAATCTTATTATTATGAAATATATAAATAATAATAGTGAGAAACACAAAACATAATATTGTTTTAAAAAATTGAGACAATAACGCTGAGATATAAGTTGTCTAAACAATTTGGGAGGACATACTTAGTAGTATTATTAGAAATAACATCATTCTAATATATGATGATTACACTTATTCAATAAAAAATAGTGTCTGCCATCTTCGGCAGACACTACATAAAGAGTGTGTAATGAATGACGATCACAGTGTACTCCCTCCCCGATTGCCCAAAGTGCGATAAGCTCAAGGCTTACCTCGAGAAAGAGGGTGTTGAATTTGAGTCAAATTGGTTTGACACTGAGGCCCAGACAAATTTTATTATGTTGAATATGTTTGGTAATCCCCCAATTTTAACGGCTGAGGATAGGGTAGAGCCTTCTGAGGAATTATTCGAGGGTGAGGAGCTGAAAGAGAAATTTGTAATGGAGATAGTAAGATAATGGCAAAGGGTAATGACAGATCACCGTATCAGAGACGTATTGAGGAATTCTTCACAGAAAGCGTATTCATGGGAATGCCCATGGTACATACAACGGACGGGTACCTCGTCCCCTGGGAAAAGGAACGCATAATGGACATGTTGAACAGGGAGACGGTGCTTGCCGAGAAAATGTTTGATATCCCGGCTATAAGCAATCTTACAGCTGAGAAGATAGCTGACGAGGTTGAGCGCAGAATACGCTTGACCCGGCCTCGCTATGTATCAGGGCCCATGATTAGGGAGATTACAAACAATATTCTACTTGAGTGGAGCTACGAGGTCCCAGAGTTCAGTATATACAGAAATCTTCTAACTAGGGTAGGGGCTCCTATCTTTGATGCATATCAGATAGACACGGGTACTGGGTTTGAGGCAAAAGAGAACGCGAACCTCCAGCCAAATCCCGAGACAGTTCACAAGAAGAAGGCTGATAGACTGAGTAAAGAACAGTATCTGCTCCTCATGGACCCAAAACTAGCAACAGCCCACCACCAAGGAGACATACATATCCACACTTTGGAGTACTTCGGTACAAGACCTTTCTGTCAGGACTGGGATCTCAGATACTTCCTCTATTACGGCCTCCTACCTGATGGGACAGGGTTTAGGAGCAGCGTAGCAGGACCTGCCAAACAACCTGAGGTAGCCATTCTCCACAGCGTCAAAGTCCTCGCAGCTGGTCAGACAAATTTCAGCGGTGGACAGGGATTCATGTATTACACGATGTTCCTAGCGCCTTTCATCAGAGGAATGCCCTACAAAGAGGTAAAGCAGTTAGCACAGATGATGTTCTATGAGCTGACCCAAACCTACGTTACAAGGGGAGGTCAACTGGTCTTCAGCAACATACAGCTACCCATGGGCGTCCCAAACATATGGAAAGACGTACCAGTGGTGATGAAAGGACAGGTCGGGCCAGATACCTATGGCGACTATGAGGATGAAGTCCAGATGCTTTTCAGGGCCATTAATGAGGTCGCCTTAGAGGGCGACTTCTGGGGAAAGCCTTTCAACTTCCCCAAGAATGAGAACTATATTAGCCCAGAGTTCTTCAAACCAGAATACGACGATCTCTGGCTCCTAGTACATGAAGGAGTCTCAAAGTTTGGAGCACCCTACTTCGACAACATGCTCCCGGCATACCGTGGTTACGGAAACGGGATAAGCTGCTACCAATGCTGTGCATACCAGTTCGCCAACACCCCAGAAACTGATGAAAACTTCCACGAGAAACTCTACTTCCAAGACGGAATGCACTTCAGCATGGGCGGATGGCAGGTAGTAAGCCTCAACATGCCAAGACTGGCATACAAGGCTAACGGAGATTATGACAAGCTACTTGAGGGAGCTAAGGAAGCCATGCGTCTATCAATGGGTGTATTCAAGGCGAAGCACAAATGGATGGATAGCGCCATAGGAAGTGATCTTGTCCCCTTTGCAACCCAACGTCCGAGAGATCCCCGAACTGGCAAGAGAGGACCACCAGCTGTAGACTTCGACGAACTGGTGAACGTAATTGGTGTAGTTGGAATAAACGAGATGGTCCAGCAATTCACAGGCTACCAGCTACATGAGCACCCTGACGCAGTTAGACTAGCGATAAAGCTACTCTTAGATATGGAAAAATTCAGAAAAGGACTGGAAATGAAGAGCGGGTGGGACGTGATGCTCGCGAGAACACCCGCAGAGTCAACTGCCCAGACTTTTGCAGTAAGCGACCTATTAAGTCCTGAGTACCGAAGCACAGCAAGAAATTACATAAAGGGCGACCTGAGCTCCATCAAGGGAGTTCCGACAAAGAGAGATGCCCCTGTCTATTACACCAACGGGACCCATACATATGTTGGAGCAAAGGTCCCGCTGGGAAAAAGAATAGACATTGAGCACAAATTCTTCCCAATCCTCAGTGGGGGTAACATTTTCCACGCGTGGATAGGTGAGAGCAGCTCAGACCCAGAGGCACTATACAAGCTAACACAGAGGATCGCCCGTAACAGCCAGATAGGATACTTCAGCTACACCAAAGACCTAAGCGTCTGTAGCAAGTGCCAGAATACCAGTGCAGGATTGTTAAATGCGTGCCCCAACTGCGGCTCAGATGCCGTTCGATGGTGGAGCAGAATAACGGGGTACTATACAGATGTCACCGGATGGAACGAGGGAAAACGCGCAGAACTAATGGACAGGTATCGGGTTGCAGTCTAAAATATTTTTTTAAAAAAAATTATTCGGTTTCATACTCAGGCTCAGGTACCCACTGCCAAGGGAAGGGGGTAGGCCTCGCGTGAGTATAGATCTCGAATATCTCTTCTCTTAGTTTCTGATCTTTTTTAGTAAAGGGTTTGTTTTCGTTCTGGGAGAGATTTGCTCTAAAATTACCCAAACTTGCCTGAAGGGTATCAGCGACAACTACTAATTGATCCCTTTGATCCTTATAGAGACTTATCTCTTGACCCTCACTTGGCATCTCCCTCTTACTAATCTCAAATTCATCCTTCAACTTCTCAGATACTTCCTCCAAATCCACCGGCTGCCACCAGCGGAATCTTACATGACGATAAGGTTCAGACATTTTCAAGTTAACAAGTGAAGACTGTTTTATAATCCTTAACACTTTGAAAATAAAATTGATCAAGGTTTATTTAGTAAATCACATTTGGATAGACACTTCATGATGGACAGGATCCGATCAAGCCTTGGCAGGAAGAGAAGAGCACAAATGCTAGGTGGTTTTATTGCTCTTCAAGGGTTTCTGAACATCTTCTCTGTCTTCACAATCATTCCGGAAAGACTTGAGCTCCTTAGAGAGTTCCTACCCGAATCAATACTCTATGGTTCAAGGAGTCTGGTAATAGTCTCTGGCTTTTTCCTAGTATCATTGGCTATTAATTTGTCGCGTAGAAAGAAGATGGCCTGGATTATCAGTATGTGGTTCCTGCTTCTATCAGTCTTTTCGAACATCTTCAAAGCATTAGATATTGAGAATATGCTTCTCAGTATATCGTTGTTAGCGTCCCTATGGACCTTCAGAAACGATTTCACGGTGAAGAGCGATCCACATGTCTTCGAACGATTACTATATTCTGCACCCATAATTGTTACACTATTTTTCATGTACTCGATGGCAGGATTCTACATATTTAGAAATCAGATGATGCCTGAGTTCAGTATAGATCTAGCACTTCAAGAAACTCTTAACCTTCTACTACTGCAAGGAAACAAAATATATTCTCCAAATGGAAGAAAAGCTAGCTGGTTTATGGAATCAGTAATAATCTCTTCAGGTACCGTAATACTGAACATGGGCTTCAATATTATGAGGCCATATCTCCTCCCTGAACCAAGCAGAGGGGACATCGAGCTAGCACAAGAGATACTCAGAAATTCGGGACACACTAACTATAGCTATTTTAGCCTAGGAGGTGATAAGTCATACTATTTTAATGAGGAATATAACAGCTACATTGCCTATGTTACCAAACAGAGTATAGCGATATCTGCGGGGGACCCTGTCGGACCACCAGAACAAGCAGAAAAAACAATTCTCGGCTTCATGAATATGTGCGAGGAGAACGGATATATTCCCGTCTTCAACCTGACAGAGGAAGCATACCTTGAGATATACAGTAAAACAGGCCTGAGGTTACTTAAAAGCGGTGAAGAGGCTGTAATCACGCTTCAAGACTGGGATATTTCAGGTAAGCAGAAGGAAAATATTAGGCGATCACACAACAGAGGGGTAAGACTAGGATGGAGACTTGATTACTTCGAGGATCGAATAGAAGACCTAGAGATTCAAGACCAGATACATGGAATTGCAGACGAGTGGCTAGAGGAGAAATTCGGTGGTGAGATGGGTTTCATGATGGGACTCACCCCGATCTGGGGAAGCAATGAAACCTTGGTAACAACAGTATCCGATTCTTATGGAAAAATTTTAGCTTTCATGACATGGGCACCTATATATGGTAAGAACGGGTGGATTGGAGACCATATACGAAAAGCAAGGGATTCGCCTCAAGGTACAATGGATTACCTGCTTGTCTCGACTTTTCTAGAGATGAAAAAGAGGGGTTATGATACAGCGAGCCTCGGCCTGGCTCCTTTACACGGGGTTGAGGTTCAGGGAAAAAGATCGTTAATTTCTCTTGAGAGGGGTTTGAAGATGGTTTATGATAACTTCAACAATGTATACAACTATCAACAGCTTTACCAGTTCAAGGAAAAATATAGACCAACTTGGGAAAACCGTTATATTGTATTTTCTAGGATAAGGCATTTCCCGAGGATCGTTATAGCTTTAGTAAGCGCTCATATGCCGAATCTTAGCTTCAAAGAGATCAGAAAGCTGATACCAAAGAAGCGTGAAGAATAAAAAGAACAGATTACAAAGGAGCCGCAATCATCTGAAACCTCACTCTAGTCTCTCAGGATTGAAGTTAAATGAGTGATTCACCTCACTCTATGCATGTCAATAATAGGGAAAAAGATAGAAGAGGCACCTACCCCCTCACTGGTTCTAGATCTTGAAAAATTCCAGTGGAACGTGGACAAGATGTTCAAATTCGCTGAGAAAGAAAACGTCAACGTAAGACCTCATGCAAAGACCTTCAAAGCTGCTGCCATATGTAACAAGCTCCTAGAGGCTGGTGCCGCTGGGATAATGACCCAGAAACTTAGTGAGGCTGAGACCCTACTCAACTCCGGTATATTATACGGGGATAAAAACATTCTAATCAGCCAAGAGATAAGCGACCCCGAGAAGATCGAGAGACTTGTAGCAATGAATGCAGCAATGGGAGAAGGCAAAGTCCTAACCTCCATCGATGACCCCAGAGGAGCAGAGATGATAAATATTGCCTCGAAGAAATGGGGAGTAAAACAGCACGTAATCATTGAAATGTCCCACGGACGATGCGGAACAGAACCAGGTAAACCTACAGTTGATCTGGCAAAAAAAGTCAACAGACTATCAAACCTGATCTTCAGAGGGATTTATGGATATGAGAATCCTGTATCAGAGAAAAAAGCACTTGAGAGAAACAAACTTACTGTCGATACAGCCAACATGATAAGAGAAGAAGGAATAGAGGTTGAAATAGTTAGTGCTGGTAGTACAGCAACATATAAAATAACCGGAACATATCCGGGAATAACGGAAATAGAGCCCGGCAGCTTTGTATTTGGTGCGGGTGAAAAAGGTAGTGGCTACGATTGGAGATCCATAAATAATGTCTATTTCAAGAGCAGCTTGAGCGTGCTAACACAAATAATTAGCGACAATTTTGAAAATAGGGTAGTAACAGACGCGGGAAAAAAGGCCATGAGCGGTGGTTTCAATGCAGCTGATCCTATAGTGCTAGTTAAAGCAAATGACGAGTTCTTAGACTTCGAGAGAGTCAGCCTAAGTGAAGAACATGGCACAATTTACTTCAAGGATGGTAGCGACACAAGGAAACAACTAAGATGGGGACAAAAATTGGAATTCATTCCAAACCACTGCTGTACAGCCGTAAACCAACATGATGAGATGGTCGTAGTCAAAAATGGTAGAGTATGTGCTGTTTGGCCTGTAACTACACGAGGTAAATATAAATAAATATGATTGCAGATGACTTTTCATTTTTATTTTAATATCTAAAAAAATCTTGCTTCTAAATATTGACAAAAACGTAGAATTATGTAAAATTAAGTTAGATAAATTTATTTTAATAGAAAAAAATGTCGATTTAATAAATTCTTGAGGTACAAGTAACTTGAAACGAACTTATCTTGAAAATAGGTTTTTTATTTCAGTATTGAAGATATTTTTCTTAATCTATTTGAATAGCAAATAATATATTTGTCAACCTTCTTATGTTTACTTGAGTTTACTTTGAGTTTCTCAGTAGGATACCTAACAGCCAGGGAGACAGAGATCTGGGATCTAAGAAGGCGGGATAACTCCCAGTCTGAAATAGGCAGAATGCTCGGTGTTAGCAGACAGGCGATCCATAAAGCGGTGCAGACCATAGATGAAAAAGTTGAGCAGGCATTCCTTGAGACAGCCGAGACTAACAAGTTAGATGTTACCAAGATGGACATGGTTGAGGGAATAATGGAGGCTTACAGCCCCGCACATCAACTACCAGTAATTGTGAGCCTCAGTAAAGCGAACGGTCTAAAGATTTGGTATCTATACGAAGGAAACTGCCAAGATTGCAAGCATGAAAAGCTCTGCAAGGTTACCTTGGAAGACGAGGCTGCTGAGAGAGGAATAGAAATCTCGACCTCTGATAAGTTGCTTGCTCCGAGTAAACTCGCCATAAAAATATTCAATAGATATATGGAGGATCACTGATGGAAGAAACAAAGTTATTCAGGGCCTGTCCATTTCCACCAGGCCTCGAGAAACCAGACCCCGTCTATCGTTCGAAGAAGCATAGTAGAGATTTCCTCTCTAAATTCCTCAATCTTAGGAACTCTATCCTTATCTTTACCCTGGTCGCCGGCATGTTCCTCTATGCATATTCCTTCGATTCCATAAACACAACAGGGATACCGGTTTTATTCCGAGAAAACTATATAATATTACTGGGTGTTTACTCCTATCTCTCGAGCATGATTTCTTGGTATATTAAAAAGTATAAAGAGGAAAGGAAAAATTACCGTAAAGACTAATATGTAAACCTATAATGATTGACATGGTTGTTATTTTACCAGTTATATGGACAGCAGCCTTAGTTTTCGCGTCGGAGTTGCCACTTATAAGCATAGGATTCATGCTAACAGATCTGACAGCCAAAGTACCAAACTTTGCCCATGGGACATATGCAGGAGTGGGCATATATTTAATCTTCACAATTAGTAAAATTCTTAAATACAGCCCATATGTTGGATTTTCTCTAGCGTTCATAGTCGGGGGTATAACAAGTGTTCTCATTTACAAGCTAGCAATCGGAGTCCTCCAAAAAATGGGAGGAGGAACAGTCGTACTGACTATAAGCACGTTAGCCATTCAGATCTTTCTAACAGCCTCCATCCAGATCTATGCCTACTGGCTCCTTCTCAAATACAACAAGTATACCCAGCTATTTAGGTTGAAGGAATATGACTTCCAGTTCGCAGGATTCCCCGGTATATTCATAGTAAGCATAGGGCTAAGCCTCGCAACCGTGATCGTTTTCCACTACGTCTTAACTCGTACAAGGATAGAAATGGCGATGAGGGCAACAGCTGAGGACCCTCAGCTTGCATCAATTCTCGGTATAAATATAAATAACATACAGCTATACAACTGGTTCCTGACCGGAGGCATAGCTTGCCTTGCAGGGGCAATGATCCCCCTTTGGTTTATGAGCACACCTAACTATTGGGCCTTGATTATAACCAGCATTATGGCAGGAAACCTGCTCGGAGGATTCAACAACATCTACGGAGCAATACTTGGAGGAGCAATTGTCGGAATTTCAGAGATAATGCTAACAACATGGGGACAAGCAACTCGAGGAGCATGAGTGGGAGAATGGATGCCATTAATCCCAATGATCTTCTAGATCATGATACTTATCATCGAACCAAGAGGGCTCGAAGGCATCTGGGCGCGAAAAAAAACACAAAATTTTTTTAAAACTTACTTCCGAAGTTCTTCAATAGCCTTTTGTATATGCTTCTGGCTCCTCTGAACCGACTCCAGCCTCTTCTTCAACTCAGACTCGAGATCCTTCTGGGTCTGCTGCGCCTGCTTAAGACGCCTCTCCCATTCACTCTGAGACTCCTCAGAGGCGTTCTCAAGTTCACCCTGAATCCTCATAGATAACCCTGCTCCAGACTGCTCCATCTTCTCCAGCTCATCAATCCAGTCTCGGCCAGCCTTATCCATATCCTTAAGGGCTTTTTCCGCGTTCTTCGTGAATTCTTCCCACTGCTTTCTCAATCCTTCGCTCAATTCAATCAAGAATATAGGGTAAAGATCAATTATAAATACATCAAAAAAGGAAGGCTTTTATAAAGCAATAAAATAAATATCGGAAACGATATCGGATTCGATATTCGGCGGCATAAGAATGAGGAGACATAAACACCGTATGGGTCCCCCGAGGGGGATGCTAAAACACATAACATTACAGATCCTGAAGAATCGTCCTATGTCAGGCAGTGAACTGATGAATGAGATCGAGGAATACACTGAATGGAGACCGAGTCCGGGGAGCATCTATCCTCTTTTAAATCGGCTCAAAGAAGAGGGGTTGATTGAGAAATACAGGAATGATGACCCTAATCTCAAGAGATTCTCTCTAACTGAAAAGGGTAAAAATGAGCTTGAGGAGCACAAAAAATTTGATGACCAATTTCGGAAACGAAATAAGACGATAAGAAAGATCTATTGGCGTCTTCATAGGGAAATGCCTGAAGAAACTTATGAAAGCTTCTCCAAGCTGTACGATCAAATAGAGAAGGCCTACAAAATAGCTTCGGAGGATCCCGGAAAAAGTGAGAAACTGAGAAAGATCCTCCAAGACACATGTAAAGAACTTGAGGAACTTCAAAATGAATGACCTTAGGCGCACATTTCGATATTTGATACCTTACACACAGGAGGCAGTAACAGCAGTAGTCCTACTCGGATTGGTTGTTATCACAGATTTGTCCATCCCACGCTTAGTACAAATAATCATAGATGAAGGGGTCGCGAATAACGACCTAGACATTATAATTAGAACTAGCTTTCTAATGATAGGAGCCAGTATTCTAAGCGCTATATTTATGGTAGCGAATACAGTTTTCGCTGTCAGGGTATCAAGGAGTTTTGAGGCAGATCTAAGGGAGTCAATATTCAAGAAAATACAAACCTTCAGCTTCGGGAATCTCGATGACTTTAACACAGGCCAACTTCTAACCAGATTAACCAGCGACATAAACCAGATCCAGATGATAGTAACCATGAGCTTGAGGATGTTCACAAGAGCCCCTTTAATGTTCATCGGCAGTCTTGGAATAATGTACGCGACAAATGTCAGGTTGGCCAATACTGTCATACTAATATTACCTGTAACAGTTGTTCTTGTCTTCATCTTCGTAAGGGTAGTTCAACCGCTTTTTACACAGGTACAGGAACGCTTAGAATACCTAAATCAAGTTTTGCAGGAAAACCTCGTTGGTATAAGAGTCGTCAAGGCCTTCGTTAGGCGGGGGCATGAAAATAGACGATTTGAGGAGGCTAATCAGGAGCTTTATAATAAATCAGTTAGGGTAGCTCAACTCTTGGGTATCTTCTTCCCAATGATAATGACACTGCTGAATCTTGGTACAGTTGCAGTTATCTACTACGGCGGTATTCAGGTTATAAGAGGAACAGCTACAGTAGGCCAGATCCTCGCGTTCAATAACTACCTCTTCAGTACCATGTTTCCTGTATTGATGCTAAGTATGATGGCCGGCCAGATAAGTGCAGCCAATGCATCAGCGACTAGAATAATGCAGGTCCTGGACTCTGAACCAGAGGTATTGGATTCTCCAAATGCAATCACTCTTGAGAATATGAAAGGAAGAGTAGAGTTCAGAGACGTTAAGTTCAGCTATGGAGAAGACGGTGGAGATCCAGTCCTAAGCAACATGAGCTTCACAGCTGAACCAGGTCAGACAGTCGCGATACTAGGCGCAACTGGATCGGGGAAGAGCACTATGATCTACCTTATTCCAAGGTTCTACGATGTGAAGGGGGGTTCCATACTTATCGACGGCATAGATGTAAGAGATCTTAGCATGGAATATCTAAGATCTAATATCGGTATGAGCTTACAGGAAGCGGTGCTATTCAGTGGCACCATCAGAGAAAATATAAGGTATGGTAGACCCGATGCCCCGGATGAGGAGGTAATTGAGGCTGCCAAGGCTGCTCAAGCACATGAGTTCATCACAGGGTTCCCAAGCGGTTACGATAGTATAGTGGGTCAAAGAGGAGTAAATCTAAGCGGGGGTCAAAAACAAAGAATTGCGATAGCCAGGGCACTCCTAGTAAGGCCCAAGATACTCATACTTGATGACAGCACAAGCTCCGTTGATGTCGAGACTGAGATCAAGATCGAGAATGCGCTGGAGAACTTAATGAAGGATAGAACCAGCTTTGTTATTGCACAAAGAATCAGCACGGTCTTGAACGCAGACAAGATACTGGTTCTGGAGTCTGGCAAAATAGCGGCGGAAGGGACACATGGCGAGCTTATGCAAAGTAGTCCAATCTACAAGGAAATCTATGATAGTCAGCTAGGGCTGGGAGTAATTACACAATGAGTGGTAGAAACTCTCCGAAAGAGGAGAAAGGGGAAGGCCCATCTCAGGGTATGCGCCGTGGCCCTCGAATGATGATGGGGAACGTTGAGAAAGCGAATGACCCTAGTGGAGCTTTACGAAGGTTGCTCAGCTATCTTGGGCCCTACAGGCTCCATCTCGTCATAATATCGATTCTGACGCTAGGGAGTACTCTACTATCACTGACTGGGCCGTACCTTGTCAGTATTGCTATAGATGATTTCATAGTTCCAAGAGATTTTGAGGGCCTTGTCCGTATTTCGGCTCTTATTGCAGGAGTATATACTATTGCAAGTATTACAGATATGTTTGCCAGTTGGGTGATGGCGACCATAAGCCAAAAGAGCTTAAAAAAACTCAGAGGAGAGCTTTTTGAGCATATACAGACCCTCAGCCTGGGTTATTTCGATAGGCAGCCAGCTGGCGACCTTATGAGCAGACTTACAAATGATGTAGATGCCATAGGGGCTGCCCTATCCCAGAATGTTACCCAGTTGATACGCAGTTTCATTACACTTGTAGGGATCATCGCGGTAATGTTCCGGCTAAATATCTGGTTAGCTTTAGCAAGCCTCTTTGTATTCCCTATTATGGTCGTTCTAACAGCTTTGATCGGGAAGAGGACAAGGGCTAGCTTCAGAGGGCTTCAGAGGAGTTTAGGGCAGCTGAACAGTGTTATGCAGGAGAATATTACGGGCCAGAAGGTTGTTATCGCTTTCTCACAGCAACAAACAGTCAACTCCAAGTTTGAGAAGAGCAATAACGATGTCAAAGAGTTAGGGATAAAAGCTATGACATATGCCATGTTAATCCCACCATTAATGGGAATTCTCAGCAACGCAAACATAGCTATAGTGGCTGGCCTTGGGAGCTGGATGGCCCTCCAAGGACTAACCACGATCGGAACCATCAGCGCTTTTATAACTTATAGCCGTCAATTCGCCAACCCGCTAAGACACTTTGCCAATCTTTACAATAGCATACAGTCAGCGCTAGCTGGGGCTGAACGGATCTTTGAAGTCCTTGATACAGCGCCTGAACTGACAGATGCGCCTGATGCAATATCAGTCGACGACTTTAGGGGAGAAGTAAAATTCAAGGAAGTCGATTTTAGTTATGTTAAGGGTATCCCTGTACTCAAGGACATAGACCTAGAGGCATATCAGGGACAGACCGTAGCGCTAGTAGGCCCAACAGGTGCTGGAAAAACTACCATTGTTAACGTACTTACAAGGTTCTATGAGATTCAAGATGGGAGCATACAGATCGATGGAAACGACATCAGAGAGATAAAGAAAGATGACCTCAGAAAACAACTGGGAATAGTACTGCAAGATGTATTCCTGTTTAGTGGGTCTGTCCTCGATAATATTAGGTATGGTAGACTCGACGCTTCAGATGATGAAATCTTCGAGGCCGCGAAGCTTGCAAATGCGGACAATTTCATCAGAAGGCTACCTCAAGGATATCAGACCACTTTGAGTGAGAGAGGTGGAAATCTAAGTCAGGGGCAGAGGCAGCTAATAAGCATCGCAAGGGCAATTGTAGCAGACCCGGCTATACTTATCCTGGACGAGGCGACCAGCAGTGTCGATACTCGAACTGAGATGCAGATACAGGAAGCTCTTCTCAACCTTATGAAGGGCAGAACTAGCTTCGTCATTGCTCATAGATTAAGCACTATCAGAAACGCTGACCAAGTGCTTGTGATCAATAATGGCGAGATAATAGAGAGAGGGACTCATAGTGAACTGTTAGAGAAAAGAGGGTTCTATTATAACCTCTATATGAGTCAATTTAAGGGCACATACGTTGATACTCTGGACTAGTTTCCTGTTTATTCTTCATAAAATATGGGGTTAGCTCTCCCACATTTAATGCATCTCTCGTCATCAAGACGTAGACCCTGCCCACACTCACATACAGTCCATAACTGATTACCGCAGCTGGGGCAGAAACGCTTTCCAGTTAGGGGATGAGGACCAGAGGCTAACTCGTTCCGTATACTAGCTTTGCAATATGGACAAACCCATGTGTTAACTGCACTTAACATAAATTAAATATGGAGGAACCTGAATTTAAATTTCATTGAACCTATGAATTACTGAATTCGTATCGTTTCCGAAAAATATCCAGTTATTTAGCTGACTAAATGATAGTTATATATGAGAAATTTGATTATGTTAAATCATGGAAGGAATAGAGGGTTTCATCACCTTCACATACCATGAAAATATCGATAATGCAGCGAAATTCTATGGGGAAACTCTAGAACTTGAGCTAGTTCTTGATCGTGACTGGGTCAAGATATTCCGGATAGGAAAAGATAGCCACATTGGTCTTGTAGATTCGGAGAAGGGGTATCTGAAACCCGCCACTGAAAAACCGGTAATGCTTAGCATATTTGTGAGAGACGTCGATTACTGGTATAGCAAACTTAGGAATAAAGGGGTTAGAACTAATAACCCTCCTAAAAATGCTGATGAGATCGATATGAAGGGGTTTCTAACATGGGATCCGTCAGGATATGTCATTGAGATTTTTGAATTTCTCACAAAACCTTATGGTGAAGAATAGAATACTTATTCCATAAAATACAAATATTCAAAAAATTAAATGTGATACGCAAATAATATAGGAATCGTGGTCAAGAGAATTATCATCCATCGATTCTCTTCTCCGCATTGAATTCCCTATTTTATTTTAGTTAAACCAAGGGGACCAGGATACCAGAAGTCAGCTTTTTCTCCTATGATCCAGTGTAAATATGGACGATACATGAAAACCCAAGGAGCATCACTTGTAATAATACGATAAATAGTCTGATAGATGCCCCTTCTTTTCTCGTGGTCAAAGGTATTAGTAGCCTCAAAAAACAGCTGGTTAACCTCTTGGTTATTATAACCCTGCCACCAAGGGCCCCTAAATTTGCTAATTAGTTTCTCGCGTAGCACGCGGAAAGTGCTTTTAGGGCTTGAATCGAAGCAGCAGAGGTCGTGGATGCGTTTCTCTTTTACCATCTCGGCGTAAGCTGGTCTATTATAATAGGATTTTATTTCTACGTCAATACCTACTTGTCCATAATAAGTTTTCATAGTCTCAGCCAGTTCCGGCGCTTCATCAGGCATCGCGGTGGGTACATCCATCACGAGATTTAACCCATTGTCATATCCTGCTTCAGCTAGTAGATTTCTTGACCTATCCGGGTCGTAAGAGTAAGACTCAGTCTGAGGATCATGACCATAGTGGTGCGGAGTTAAAAAACCATTCAGGGGTTCAGCAGCACCATCCTTTATATTATCGATAATTTTCTCAATATCAAGAGCATGATTAAGGGCTTGCCTTACCCGACGGTCTTTACATGGTCCTTCAAAGGTATTGAACATAAAGATCACACAAAGCCAGCTAGCAAACTCTCTAACATCGACTCTATCGCTTGTATCAGCAAGTCCTTTACCTTCAACACCCACCAAGCTTCCAATATCTGCATCCCTATCAAGAACCATCTCAGCTCGCCTGAATTTGTCTGACTGACTCAGAAATCTCAGGGAATTAACTGGTAACTTCTTGCCCCAGTACTCATTGAAGACCTCTAACTCTATCTCTGTTGATTTTTTGGAACCAAGTCTGTATGGACCAGTCCCAATGTAATTCCTCGTTATCTTATCTATCTCCTCGCCGTATCCCATGGGCATCTCAGATAGTAAATCTAACAGATCGGGCATGGTTTCTTCTGTTTTAATCGTGAATACTTCATCGGATATTGCATCAAACCTGGCATCGCCGAGGTAACTAGCGTAAACCCCTTCAGTTCCGTAGGTTCCACCGACTGAAGGCGATATAATTCGTCTGAGGTTATCCACGATGTCCTTAGCTCTTAATCTAACACCATTGTGAAAAAAGACACCATCTCTAAGTCTGAACATCCATGTTAAGCCGTCTGGTTTAATACCCCACTCAACTGCTAGGCATGGTCTGAAATATCCGTTTTCAACTTTCTCTACAAGGGGCTCTAGCAAATGGCTTAATATGCTATTTTTATCTATGGAATCGCTGCATTGATGAGGGTCGCCTGGTTCCACTAAGGACTGGACTATGGTCAATTCTTCTGGTGGCATAATATATCTAGGAGGTCTGAAGATAAAGAGTTTAACCGAATTTCTCAATATCGGCTGGTTCTTCTTCTTCCATTACCTTCTCAAGACTACGTCCTGTCTTGACGGAGTTGGGCTGCTCTTCCGTTATTTCCGACCCACTTTTTGCTTCTTCACCCTTCATTTTGAAGAAAAGCCATCGCGGATTATCGCCTTTTCCAGTTCTAATGAGCGCAAAATCTCCTTTTAGCTTCTCACCGAGTATCCTTACTGTGCTATGCCCATCCTCAAGGGTTTCCTCAAAGCTCTTGTCTTGCTTTGTATTCTCGAAATTTCCATAGTCCCATACGATAACAGTTCCAGCTCCATAGTGACCTTCAGGGATCACACCCTCAAATTCAGCATACTCGATTGGATGATCTTCCGTGGGTATTGCTAGTCGTTTTACATCTGGGTCCATTGAAGGACCCTTAGGAACCGCCCAGGATTTTAGAACGCCCTCAGATTCCAGTCTAAGATCGTAGTGCAGATTGCTAGCATCGTGCTTCTGGATGACATAAATAGGCTTATTTCCAGATGGATTTTCCTCTTTTCCCTCTGGTTCGGGGCTTTCATTAAAATCTCTTTTTTCTCTATAATCTTCAAGCTTGTCAGATTCTTCCATATTAACAAAAAGTAGTTCTTAGTGAAATAGTTTAGTGTAAAAAATAAAATATTATTGGCTCTGAGCCTGTTTTTCGCCAACCTTCTTGGCAAGGCTTCTAGCCTGCCCATCTGCCTTGGCGATCAGCATCTCAACAGTATCACTAGTTGCCCATCCTGACTCCATAGCTAATGCCCTGGCTTCTTGAAGTGCCTTGGCCATTATGCTTGGAAGTGTCTGGGGTGTTACATATGATGCTTGGACGGCTACCTGGAAGGCATTGCTGAGTGCTCGTTCTACCTGTGAGCGATATTCTCCTATATCCAGCAACAGCATGTCACCAGGGAGGATATCCCCTCTCTCGTATACTGCTTTGATCTTTAGACCCATCTCAGCCTCCCTCATACCCATCCGCTGTAATAGGTCGGCTAGGTCCTCATTGATCTCCTCGCCTCTTCTGGTCACAGTTGTATCTTGTGTTACCCAGATGTTTCCAGCCTCTATCCTTGTTCTAACACCGAGGGCCCCGAATTTTCCTATCATGGGTCCTGGGCTTAGTCCAGTGTTGCCTTCCTGGATGACAATATCTTTCATTGCTATGTCACCTGGTTTGGCGAATACCTTTACTTTGTTCTGCTCCAGTTCCATAGCTACTTTGAAAGGGTTACCATTTGTGAACAGGAATACGTTTGGACCTGATATCTGGTTCATGAATTCATCCTTGTTCTCTTTTCCGGCTTCATCCAGGCTGATAGTCATCAAGGTGTTCTTTACTACCTTGAACTTTAGCTGATCGCGTAGCATGTTCCTCATGTCTTGAAGCATTCTGCTGCTAACCTTATACAGGTCTGCTGCCGCGATAACATCGTATCTCTCCAGAAGCTCGATGGTCTCTTGAACTGTTTCCCTTTTATCTTGGCTTATTTTAGCGCTCATTTTTTTCACCTAGTATAGCTTGACCGAGTCACCCATGGTGAGTTTCAGGTAAATATTCTTGATATTCCCCATTCCTCGCTTTAGTTCCCGGGTGAGGGCATTGACCACGGCTTCTACATTCTGGGCGACTTCATCGTCGCTCATGCTTTCCTTGCCCACTATACAGTGGACGTAGGGTCTGTCCCTGCTTCTGAGTACTACTACCCGACGCTCTCTCTCGATGATATCATCGATCGGAGCTTGTGGGGGTACTGGTGTCGGCATCTTTCCTTTAGGCCCTAGTATTGGACCTGCGACGCGACCTACTGTTGGCATCATTGGTGCCTCGGCGACAAAGGTGTCATAATCCTTGAAGCGGTCCTTCGCTTCCTTCCTGTTGTCTGCAAGCTGATCAAGTTCCGCGGGCTCAATTACATCGTCCGCTCCTGCCCTCCTTGCTCTCAGCGCTAGGTCGCCTGACGCAAATACCATTACTTTACGGGTACCGATACCGTTTGGTAACTGTACACGTGTTTGTACTCTCTCATCAGGTCTATTCAAGTCGAGCTCCCTTAGATTGACAGCTAGATCGAATGATTGCTCAAAGTTGCGGCTAGGGCTATTTTCCCTCGCCTTCTCAACGGCCTCAATTATTTCTTCTATAGGGAGTGACATTGTAAGTTCTCCTCATTCTCACATTGGATAAGATTTAAAGGTTTATTCTAATGCTGCCAGTTGCTCGTCGAATTCACCGGCAGCGATTGCATCCTGTACTTCTTTAGCGTGATTTCCTTCGACGGTTACACCAGCGCTTTGACAGGTACCGAGAACCTCACGTACTGCGGTCTTCAAAGAGGCAGCGTATATTCCTTCTCTCTTTTTCTTTGCTATGTTGACAAGATCCTCGAAAGTTAGGTCCGCGACGAAGTTCTGGTTCGGTTCACCCGATCCCTTCTCTATGCCTGTAGCCTGGCTGATTAGCGCGAAGGTCGTAAGCATCCCTACTTTAACTTCAAAGCTCTTGTCATCTGTCTCTATTATTACATCGACGGGGACAGGTAGACCATCATACTCCTCTGTTTTTGCGTTGATCTCATTGACTATCTGCATGATGTTTACACCCATTGGACCAAGAGCTGGTCCTATTGGTGGTCCACCACTTGCCTTGCCACCGTTGACGATGAAGTTGAATGTTTTCTTTACCATTATAATTCTACTCCTTTCAGTTCTCTCACGTAATCTGCGTGTACTGTGATGGGAAGCGTGAATGCTGCCTCGAGTATCTCGATGGTGACCTCCTCCTTTGAGGTGTCCACTCGTACAACTCTCGCCTGCATCCCCTTGAAGGGCCCTGCGATTACCTCCACGAGGGTTCCTTCATCTAATCCTTCTACCACGGGCTTGATCTCAATGTAGTGGTCCACTTCCTCGGGGCTTATTACTCCCTGTACCCTCTGCCTTGTGTGCCTCATTCCGCGAATTAGTTCATCAACAACATGGGGTCTCTCAGCTTCTATTATGATGTAGCCCCTTAGCTCGTTTGGTGCAAGGATAGCTTGAATTGGCATGTCCTCTACCTTTGCCTTATCTGCTAGCATCTGAGCTACGTTATTTTCCTGCCCGTTGGTTACTTTTACCGCGTATAGGGAAGTTCTTATCATTCTTTTTTCGGACAACTAGACCACGCCCGGTGCAACATGGTCTGTGAGTCCCATAGATATTAATATTGCTGAAAAATTGGGATAAAGTAAAACCTATAAAATAGTACAGTCCCTCATAGTTGACAACTATGGTGTTGATGGATCTACTTAGAATTGCGGCTCATAATCCACCTGATATTTCAGTGCTAATCTTAGAGTTTGAAGAAGTCTTGATAGTTGCAACAGGGCTTATGATTCTTTTAATCTACCTATTCTACTTCAGATATCCTGTAAATAAAGACCTGGAATAATTTAACCAGATTATGAAAGATAATCGGTGATAAACCAGGCAATTCCTTTTCAAGGCACGTATAGCAGATAACAGATTTCCAAAAAAGATCTTTAAAATTTTATTCATCTATGGTATAAGTATTCAGTTTGAAATCAATTATAATGAGATAGAATAATTTAGTATTCGGATCCCAGATATTATTATATTCCCGTTCCGCCCTGCAGAGTTACCGAGATGACTCGTATTAAATAGCCTATAGCTCCAAGCACTCCGATACCTGCAAACACTATCTTTATGCTCATCCAGTAGGTTTTCCAGTCAGGCCTGCTCAAGGTCCTTAGAAGACGGTCTGCGGATTGAAAGAACTCATTTAGTCCCATCAGTATTCACCCTATCAAAACATGTTTCCTAGTTAAAGTTTACTCATTTCCCAACAGTTTCTCTGCCATCCAACTGGCATTAAACGGCTGTAGATCCTCGTACTCCTGCCCTACTCCTACGTATATTACTGGTTTACCTGTGAGGTAAGATACACTCAGACTGCTGCCTCCCTTGGCGTCAGCGTCAACCTTTGTAAGAATAGCTGCATCGAACCCTATTCGCTCGTTAAATGTCATAGCCTGTTCAGTCGCGTCGTTGCCAATTAGGCTATCCAATATCATAATGGTCAGATCAGGCTTGACCACTCTTTTCATCTTGCTGAGTTCGTCCATGAGGTTCCTGTTTGTCTGCATCCTGCCAGCGGTATCTATCAAGACAACATCTATTTTCTGAGCTCTTGCATGTTGGACAGCGTCGTATCCTACGGCTGCGGCATCTGATCCGTATTTATGTTTTATCACCCTTACTCCAAGTCGCCTTCCATGCTCCTCGAGTTGCTCAATCGCTCCTGCCCTATAGGTATCTCCTGAGGCTAGCACTACACTATACCCTTTTTTCTGTAGAAGCTTTGTTATCTTTGCTATTGTGGTGGTTTTTCCGGTGCCATTGATACCCACAAACATTACTGAGAAAGGCTCAGACTTGATCTTTGATTGTTTAACTTTTTCAAGTAGGTCTATATCCTCTGATCCCTTCATCACCGATTCAAGGGATTTGAGAAATGCGTCGTGAACAGCTTTGGATTTATCTCCAAAACGTGGCGCTTCTGACCCAACAAGTCTTTCGGTTAACTCACTGCATATCTTTTCAGCTACCTCGACCGAAACATCGTTAGAAATAAGCTGTATCTGAAGATCCCATATTATCGGTTCAAGCTGTGCCTCGGTCAGCCCAGAAGATGTAACCCTATTTACAATACCCTTTAAACTATCTCGAAGCTTCTCAAACAATTAAACGGCCCCTTCTAGGCCTACCTGCAGTTCTCTTGACAGTCTCTCAGCCATCTGCTGATGACTTTGCATCTGGGCAATAATCTGTGATAGTTGTTCTCGCACGCTATTCTGTGCGTCCTCCATCTCTGACAGTCTTTCACCAACATCCTCAACGGCTCTATCGTAATTCATCTCCATGGATACATCGGCCCCTAGGTCAACGATTACTTTTTTTATTTCCCCAAGTTCTGCGTTCATGAAGACCCCTCCGCCAACAGGAACTAGAAGTGGACTTCCTTTATCAATATCTTTTAGATCTTTTAATGAGTTTTGAGCCATATTTAACTCTGATACAGCTGCGTTTAGTAACTGGAGGCGCT
This sequence comes from Candidatus Bathyarchaeota archaeon, assembly GCA_014730055.1. The sequence continues at coordinate 13,915 of WJIV01000271.1, read as the reverse complement.
GTTGAAGGGCATTTACAGAACCTTCCATCATCTGTATCTCGCCAATTAACTGACGAAGTCTACGCTCTTTTTCTTGGGACATTTAAATTATTCCTCTGTCTGTTCTATTTCTACACTCTGGATGGTGATCTGATGTCTTTTTGCCCTGTGCCTACTTCCCATTTCCTTTAAGATCTGTTCAACTGCATGCTCCTCTTTTGAAGCGGCGATCAGCTTGTTGAAGGTCAGAGGCTCAAAGAACTTTTTCTTCATTATCTCGCCCTTAACTCTATAATGCTTGACAGTCACTGCTCTTCCTCCGCCAGGAATACTGTGACGACTCCATCATCATCTTTTTCTAGCCTAACCCTTATCTTTCTTGGAGGATTGCGTATACCATTTGCCCATAGTGCCTCATTGACTGTTGTATCAATAATGATATCCGTTGGTTTCATATGTCGTTGAACAAACTTTTTCAGAACCTTGACAGCCCTTACGGTTAGCTTGTTATTTTTAGCTACCCAGGCCCTTCCTAGAGGAACAGTGTAAATTCTTTCTTCGGACAATTGCACTCACCTAAGCCTTCAGTTTGGTCGTCCGCCAGTTTCTTCTGTTCTTTGGACTCCAACGTACGTTTCCTTTTGTCTTTGCGACTATCCACGCAGGTACAGATTTTCTGGATTTTCCAGCTTTAATTAGGCGTAGCTTGTATCCTAGCTTTTTGTTTCGTGCCATACTTATTTTCTCCTTATTGTTATGTCCCTCTTAGTCTGCTGACTCTGTATTCTAGTCAGAAGTTCTTTTAATTGATTATCATTTATTGGCAGATTCACTCTCCCAGACTGTGCTAGCTGAATCAGCTGTATCTCAATCTGCTCAGCGAAATCTGGTTGAACGAGCTTAATATTAGCTAGTCTCTGCCTTGCTTCAGGAGTAAGGATCTTTCGTAATGCGGCCTGTTTCTGAGATTCATACTGTTCCCTGGCTTCCTCAGCTTCGCGCTGCTGCTCTTGCTGGGCCTGAATCTGGGCCATTCTTCTCTGCCTTATTCTTTCTAGTTCCTCATCTGAAGACATTTAGATTCACTTAATATGGTCTGAGTTCTGGGCGCTCTCTATCAAGCTCACGTTTAATTTGTGTGGCCATGGCGTCAAGGAGGCTCCTTCCTTTTCCTGTTACAATCCTCCCTTGATTGTTGTTTTTTTGAACAAGTCCAGCCTGCTCTAGCTGCTGAAGGCTTGTCCTTATTATGTTGCCACCGGCCTTACGGAAATGACTGGGCTTCATGCCTCTGCGTTTTCTTCCGCCGTACTCCTTACGGAGCTTGCTGACCCCAATGGGGCCTTTTGTATAGAGTTTCCTCAGGAGGCTCGCAGACCTTACATACCACCAATCAGGATTCTGGGGGACCCGCTCTGTATGGCTCCCAGTTTTTACGTATCCAGACCATTCTGGTGGCTGGATTTCCTTTATATTTTCCTTTATGTACATTGAGAGTCTCTGTATTAGTACATCTGCGGGTACATCGTATGCGGTTGTCATTTTTCCTCTTTCCCAGGTTATTGAACTTATTCAAGTACCGACTTATATATAACAGGTTTTTCAAGTATCATATTATCTAACTCTCTGCTATGATATTAGGTCGTACTTTGTTCAGCACGCACAAATATCAGAGCTGTAATAAAAAGATTGTTTATAATTTTCAAAGGGAATAAACCAGGTTCCGTACTAGGATAGAAAGAGAGATAGGGTGGCTTTAGACAGTTATCATATAGATGTATAGTGTCTATTTGAGATATTTTTTATCAAGTTTAGCAACGAAGGTATAGAGTGGATCAACAATCTGTGCGATTCGTGCTTTTACAGCTAAGCTCAAGAACATATAAGCGTCATCTCTGTCCCAGCCATGATCCTCAACCATCCAGTTGAGTAATTCTCTATACGCCAATCGCGCTGCATCCTCCAAGGGTCTAGCACTGCAAACGGTCATTATCATGTCACTAGATTCTATCCTAGGCCAGTTTATTGATCTATCCTGTATTCCAAATCTCAGCGTAACATCTGCACTGACCTCGACCGCGGTCCCACATATCTCCCCATCACCCTGAACAGCGTGCACATCTCCAATGCCAAATAACGCTCCGTCAACATTAATTGGAAGGTATAATTTATTTCCGGGTTTTATGTCAGGACAGTCCATATTCCCACCATGTGGACCTGGTGCTAGGGTTTGAATAGCTTCATGTGATGGGGAAACACCAATTGTACCAATGAAAGGTTCTGTATTTAGAACTATTTCCTTTCCGTGGTCAGTCTCGTAAATCACCTTACTGTTCTCAATATTGCAAATCTTCGTCTTTGGTTCCATAAGGTTCAACCATCCTTCAAGGGCTCCAAAACCAGGTATAATGCTAATACCTCCATATTCAGGTAGAACTATATCGAGTATCTCAACAACGAGAGTGTCCCCAGGTCTAGCACCTTCGATATATATCGGACCAGTAACAGGATTAAGTGCTCCAGTTAATCCCTTTTCGACCGCCTCTTGGAATGTTTGATCACGGGTAACGACCCCTCCAAAAGCATCCCAAGTGCTAATAGAAATTGTCTCTCCTGGCTTGACAACAGCTATGGGATCAGTATATGGATTTAGTGTGCTGTTATCCTTTGGACTTAGTTCCTGTCTCAGTTTTTTATCTATCTTCCTTGACAATATTATCACATATTGTATTTCTCTATCAAATTATATTATTACTGGGAATTTAGGCATCAGTAAAATAGGAAAGAATAAAAATAGGCTATGTGTTGTATGGTTGCAGTCGGATAGAATAGACTATCAATTGAGGTGAAAAGTATGGAATACATGTATGCCGCTATGCTCCTGCACAGCGCAGGCAAGGATATCACAGAAGATGGACTCACTAACACTCTATCAGCGGCGGGAATCGAGCCAGACTCTTCGAGAGTCAAAGCCCTCGTTGCCGCCCTCTCAGAGGTTGATATCGATGAAGCTCTCAAGGCACCCGTCTTCACAGCCGGTGCCGCCCCTGCCGCCGCTCCAGCAGCTGCAGAGGAAGAGGAAGCTCCTGAAGAAGAGGAGCAAGAAGAGGAAGAGCAGGAAGAGGAAGAGGACCTACAAGGTCTTGGAGCCCTCTTTGGCTAATCCTACCCAAGTTTCTTCAATCATTATAACCATTCCTAATTTTAGGAGGCTTATTTAGTGCAGATACCCCCAGACACATTTAGATTACCTTTTTTTAAGGAAAATGGATTTTTAAGAAAACAGTGTCCCCACTGTGGACTTTATTACTGGACCCAGAACAAAGAGTCTACCAACTGTGGTGACGCTCCTTGTACTGATTACGATTTTATTGGTAATCCGCCAGTAAAGGAAAGATTCTCGATATCAGATATGAGAGAAAAGTTCCTGAGCTACTTTGAGCGTTATGACCACGAGAGACTAGCACCTTACCCAGTTGTGGCTAGGTGGCGAGACGATTTGATGTTTACAATTGCTAGCATCATAGATTTCCAGCCATACGTCACTGAAGGTATACTTCCTCCACCAGCCAACCCTCTAGTTGTGAGTCAGCCATGTCTACGGTTTGAGGACATCGACCTGGTGGGGGTCACTGCAGGTAGGCATCTAACGATTTTCGAGATGGGGGGTCATCACGCTTTCAACTATGAAGACGGGAAACAGGTATACTGGAAGGATAAAACCGTTGAATACCACCATGGCCTCGTTACAGAGATAGGTGTACCAAGTGATATTGTAACATACAAAGAGAGTATATGGGCAGGGGGAGGAAATGCAGGTTTCTGTCTAGAACCATGTGTTGGCGGCCTAGAAATCAGTACACTCGTCTTTATGCAGTACAGGGTAGTAGGAGATGATTGGATACAGATGCCCATCAACATAGTTGATACTGGTTATGGTATAGAAAGATGGACCTGGTTGAGCACCGGGGACCCCAGCGCATTCCATAGCATATATGGTCCTATCCTTGATACTGTCCTAGATTGGGCTGATATGGATCCGGATGAGGAGCTTCTCTCAGAGCTTGCGAAATACAGCTATCTGATAGATATGAACAACAAGGCTGAAGAGCGTCGTAAAATCGCGAAGATTATCGGAATATCATATGCGGAGTTGATGGAACTACTTGAACCAATGGAGGGGATCTATGCAGCTCTTGACCACACGAAGGCAATGGCATTAATCCTCAGTGAGGGCGTTGTCCCCAGCAATGTAAAGGAGGGTTATCTTACTCGAATGCTGTTCAGAAGAGGGTTTAGACAGCTTCGAAAAGCGGGAATTGAGGAAAAGCTGACCGACCTAATTCTAAAACAGATCGAATTTTGGGGGGACGACTTCCCACAGTTACGCAAGATGAAAAGCGAGATCATTGAGATGGTCGAGGTCGAGGACATGAAATACCACGAAACCCTAGATAGAGGATATGGCCTAGTACAACGCTATATAAAGGAGAATGAAAAAGTCCCCAGGGAGCAATTCGTAGAGTTCTATGAAAGCCACGGACTAACCCCGGAAGATGTTCAAGAAGCTGCAAAGGAGATCGATACAGAAGTCGACGTCCCCAGCGACTTCTATACACTGGTCAGTAGTAGGCACATGAAGGGGGAGGAAAAGAAGATCATTGAAAAAGAAGATGCTGACATAGCTTCAAGAATAGAAGAACTTCCCAATACCAGGCTTCTCTTCTATGAGGATACATATAGGAGAGAATTTAACGGAAGTATACTATCAGTTCTTGATAGTGTGCACGTAGTTCTAGACCAGACTACATTCTATGCTGAGGGAGGAGGACAAATATCCGACCGAGGAGTCCTTGAATCTAGGGGAAAACGGTATAACGTCATAGATGTTAGAAACGTCGAAGGAGTGATAATACACGAAGTTGAACGTCCTGGATTAAGAGAAGGAGACGATGTACACGGCGCTATAGACTGGGAACGTAGGATGGCACTAATGAGAGCGCACACTGGAACTCACATAATACTGGGAGCCGCAAGAAGGGTTCTAGGAGAGCATGCCTGGCAAGCAGGTGCCAGTAAGAGCGTGGAGACAGCTCGACTTGATATAAGTCACTACTCAAGGCTAACAAGAAAAGAAGTTGAGAGAATAGAAGAGCTGGCAAACCAAGTAGTGGTCGAGGGAAGACCGGTTACATGCAAGTTTTTACCTAGAAACACAGCTGAAGAGAAGTATGGTCTTAGGCTATATCAAGGTGGTGCGGTCCCAGGAAAAGAGATCCGTATAGTCGATATGGGTGAATGGGATGTCGAAGCCTGTGGTGGGACCCATCTTTCCAACACGAGTGAGGCAGGCCTTATCAAGATAGTTGCAACTGAGAGGGTGCAAGACGGTGTGGAGAGGTTGGTATACGCAGTAGGGCCACACGCACTAGAAGAGGTTCAGAAGAGAGAAAGGATTCTAATGGAGGCGGCTGAACTTTTGGGCTCTCCCTACGAGAACTTGACGAAGTCAATATCAAATAATCTTGAGCAAATAAGTGATCTGAGAAGCCAAGTGGATAGACTGCAGAGGACTCTGAGCGAGCAGAAGGCTTCGCAACTATTGGAGAGCACTGTGGATGTTGATGGCGTCAGAGTAGCATACTACAAAGATGATGTCGACTTCGAGTTCCTCATAGAACTTGGTAATCAAATAGAGCAACTAGAGCCAAGTATTGTACTAGTTATGATGAGTACAAGTCAGAATAGATTCGGGGTCAAAGCGGGTAAAGATGCAATGAATAGAGGAATCAATGCAGGCCAGCTTACAAGAAGGCTTGGAAAAATGATAGGCGGCGGTGGAGGCGGTGCTCCTTATTTTGGTCAGGGAGGTGGAGGAGACCCCGAGAAATTCATTGATACGAAACAGGAGTTCCTACAAGCTGTGAAGGAGCAACTTTCCTAATTCCGCAACTATTTTTACTCATAACCTTTATCCTATTCGCATCAGACTTAATCAAGATTAGAGGACAGTATTCATATGGTTGAATGGAAGAAAATCGAGGATAAATGGCAAAAGCGCTGGGAAGAGACCGGCACTTTTGAGACAGACCCAGATACAGAAAAGCCCAAGTATTATCTAACCGTGGCTTACCCTTACCCCAATAGCCCCCAGCACATTGGTCATGGACGCACCTACACGTTAACAGATGTACATGCACGGTACCAGAGGATGCTAGGCAATAACGTACTATTTCCGATGGCTTGGCACTACACAGGAACCCCGCTTTTCGCGATGGTAGAGAGACTAAAGGACAAGGATCCTGCTATACTCGATACATTCATTAACCTATATAATATTCCCGAGGAAAAACTATCCGAGTTAGAGGACCCTATTTCCATGGCCACCTACTTTGCCAAGGAAATTAAGCATGGAATGCAGAAAATTGGTTACAGCATAGACTGGAGGAGAGAGTTCACAACAGTCGATCCCGTATATAGCAAGTTTATAGAGTGGCAATTCGAGAAACTCAGGCAAAACGGTTATGTTACACAGGGTAGTCATCCCGTAGGCTGGTGTCCAAGTTGCGGTAACCCTGTAGGTCAGCATGACACAATTGGAGACAAAGAGCCAGAGATTGAAGAATTCACAATAATAAAGTTTCATAAAGATGAAATGATTTTCCCGGCGGGGACTCTCAGACCAGAGACCGTCTTCGGTGTAACAAATATGTGGATAAACCCAGACGCAACGTACGCTGAGTTAAGAGTAGACGGGGAGGAGACATGGGTAGTAAGTACGCACGCAGCGAATAAGCTTCAATTACTTGGTCACGATGTTGAGGTAGTTGGTGAGTACCAAGGTAAACGATTTGTTGGTGCTGTGATTACAAACCCCGTTACTGGAGACGAGTTCCCGATGCTACCTGCTTCCTTTGTTGACCCTAACGCGGTAACAGGTGTAGTCATGTCTGTGCCAGCACACGCTCCCTTCGATCTAGTTGCATTAAATCAGCTCAAGGACGACATCAGGAAAAACCCAGAAGATTACAATATAAAGCTCTCAGATATCAACCAAATAGAGCCCATAAGCGTAATCACTGTGGAAGGATACGGCGAGAGCCCAGCGGTAGATGTTGTTGATAGGCTCGGAATCACCAGTCAAGATGAAGATGACAAGCTGGAGCAGGCAACTAAGGAGGTTTACAGTGCAGAATTCCATAATGGTAGAATGAGGACGAATACAGGTCAATATAGCAGCTTGAATGTCCAGACAGCTAAAGATGCGGTGAAAGAAGATGCAATTGCTCGAGGGCATGCAACAACAATGTATGAGATGTTAGAACCAATTCAATGCAGATGTGGAGGAGAAGTTGTCGTAAAGATCTTCGAGGATCAATGGTTCATCGATTATGGTAACAGTATGTGGAAGGAGATGGCTCACGAGAATATTGATATGATGAGCATCATACCAAAAGAACTAACACAAGAATTCCACAATGTAGTCGACTGGTTGAGGGAGAAAGCCTGTGCAAGGAAAGCCGGTTTAGGAACACCTCTACCTTGGGAGCCAGAATGGACTATAGAAGCACTAAGCGACTCGGTGATCTATATGGCTTACTATACAGTAATAAAAGGAATTAATGAGGTCAACCCTGACCCTGAGACCTTGGACGAGGAATTCTGGGATTACTTATTCCTAGGGGTGGGAGACCCAGATGAGATTTCTAAGGAAACCGAATTCCCAGTTGAGAAACTCAAGCTAACAAGAGGCGAGTTCGAGTACTTCTATCCACCTGAAGCCAGGCACAGTGGAAGGGACCTAATTAGCAATCACTTGACGTACATGATCTTCTGCCACGATGGGATATGGCCGACAGCTCTATGGCCAAAGGGTATAGTTGTTAACGGCTCCGTCCTGATGGAGGGCGGTAAGATGAGTAAGAGCCTCAACAATATAATCCCCCTAATTAATGCCATTGAGATGTTTGGAGCCGATCCCCTTAGGCTTAGCCTGATGATTACAGCAGAGCCCCTTAAGGATGCTGACTTCAGCCCTGATCTAGCGAAAAATATGGCTGATAACCTAGAGAAGTTCTACCAGAACGCAGAGACGGTAATTAAACAGGGCAAGGGAAGTGACGAAGACATCAGGGATATCGATAAGTGGATGTTAAGTAAAATCCAGGGTCACATACAGGAGGCTGACGAGGCAATGAAGGAACTCAAGGTAAGAAAAACTATCCACGCAGCCATGTATAATATGAACCAGGACCTAGACTGGTACAAGAAGCGGGTTGAGCATTACCGTGAGAGAGAAGACCGAGTTGAAGCAATTAACTATGTGGAATGGAAAGTTCTAGAAACCCAAGTCAGGATGCTAGCGCCCTTCACGCCACATATCTGTGAGGAAATTTGGGAGATGATGGGGGGCGACGGATATGTTGCATTTGCAGAATGGCCTAAAGTCGACGAAAACTACATTAATCCCGAAGCAGAAGAACTGGAAACGATAATTCAGAACAGCGTTGAAGATGTCCAGAAGATAATAAAAGTAACAAGCATCACTCCTGAGAAGGTCCATTTCTACGCCGCTGATGGATGGAAATGGAAGGTATACCTAAAAGCTCTTGAATTGGCAAGACAGGGCAACTTGGATGTTGGAAACCTGATAAGAGAGTCTTTCAAGGATGAGGAGATGAAGGTCAGGAGCGATAAGGTTCCAGGCTTTGCCAGGAGCATAGTAGATGAGATAACTAGGATGCCACATGAAAAGTTATTACAAAGAATTAGGGTAGGTCAGGTAAATGATGTATCCCTGATTCAAGATGCTAATACCTTCTTGGAACATGAATTCGACGCAAAGGTCGCAGTCTATGCTGAATCTGACCCTTGGGTAGAAGACCCGGAGAATAGAGCTCAGCGAGCGAAACCTTATAGACCAGCCATATATGTAGAATAATTCCTAATTTCTGATACTTTTATTATTTTTGGTTATTTTCTGCATTTAAGTAAAGGTTAATCTGAAAAGGTTCATTTCTATTACACCGGGACGTGTTAAGTCAATCATTGATATTTTCTTTATAATTTAATTAGCTTTGTTATTTTGCGAATTGTATAGATTTCTGGTAGACGGCGGAAGAATCTGATGGCATAGTAATAGATTCCGCGACTTGTTTGAAAATTCATTATCTATGTCTTCAATTACAGATATCAAAATTTCATTATCTTATGTTCAATGAGTATAGGGTGTACTTTAATTAGTTTTATGTCAGTTTCAAGTATTCCAAGACTTCTTCATCGGTGAGATCGTACCAGTTTTTGTAAGCTGAGGCAACGGCAAAAAATCTGCCGGTTCTTATATTTAGGCAGTAGATTTCGTCTACATGGGGTTCAAGACGATCAATAGAAGATCGAGGAGCTGTTGGAACGGCTACTGTAATAGACTTGGGGTGGTACCTCTCGATAGCTTTGGCGGTAGTAAGCATGCTAAATCCTGAGGCTAAACCGTCATCTACAATTATCGGATGCTTGCCTAAAAGATCTGGAAACTCTTGTTTACCATAAAGTCGTCTACGCTGCTTTATGACCTGTCTCTCTTCCTCTATCACTTCCTCAATCTGAGATTTAGATAAACCAAGCTGGTTCGCAAGGTTTTGATTCACCTCGACTATATTATTCCAAGTGACAGCACCGAATCCAACCTCTGCGTTCCAGGGTACATGTAATTTACGTGTGATTGCTACATCTAAGGGAAGATTAAGTACTGAAGCAATTTGTACAGCAACGGGGATACCTCCCGCAGGTATTGCGACAATGAGAGAATCAGGATCTTTCTTGTAATCATCTAATTGTTCTGCTAGAAGCATCCCAGCATGTTCCCTATCCTTGAATACTCTAGTTTTCTCTCGATATTTCTCTACATCAATAATCTTACCCATTTTTTCTCTTACTTAAGATTTTAGTGATTCTATTTGAAGTTTAAAGGTATGGAGATTAGTGAAAAATGCTTTTTGCTAAAGGTTTTTATTGAATTTTGGTCTCGGTTTGTTGAATGATAGCTTTGGGAATTGAATCCACTGCGGATAATCTAGGGATCGGCATCGTATCTACTGATAAGAAGGTCTATGCCAATATACTAGATGTACATGTACCTCCAGAAGGTGGAATTCATCCCAGGGAAGCGGCCCGCCACCATAGCGAAAAATTGGGTGAAACATTACAGAAGGCTTTGGATGAAGCAAGCTTAAAATCTTCAGAAATTGACCTCATCGCCTTTGCTCAGGGACCTGGGCTTGGACCATGTCTCAGGACTGGAGCTACGGGAGCCAGGGCACTTGCAGGATATCTTGACAAACCTCTAATCGGGGTTAATCACTGTGTGGCACACATTGAAATAGGAAGAATGGCAACGGGTGCAAGTGATCCACTTACGCTTTATGTATCAGGTGGCAATACCATCGTGTCCGGATACGAGTCCGGAAGGTACAGAATATTTGGCGAGACTCTTGATATCGCTGTTGGAAACTGCTTGGATACCTTTGCAAGAGAGGCAGGTCTAGAGTACCCAGGTGGACCGGCTGTAGAAAGACTGGCTCGAAAAGGCAATAAACTGATCCCCCTTCCATACGTAGTTAAGGGTATGGACCTAAGCTACAGTGGATTACTAACATCGGTAATCGGTGAATACAGAACCGGAAAATATCCTATAGAAGATCTCTGCTACAGCCTTCAGGAGACCGCATATGCCATGCTGGGGGAGATTACAGAGAGAGCACTTGCACACACGGCAAAGCCTGAACTTTTGCTTACGGGAGGTGTAGCTGCGAACAAGAGACTATCAGGCATTGTACGAGATATTGCTGAAGAGCATGGAGCTATACCCTACATTGTTCCCATAAGGCTTGCTGCTGATAATGGAGCTATGATTGCTTGGACCGGTTTGATAGCATATAATGCCGGTCGAAGAACTGAGATAAGCAGCAGTTATGTTAATCCTAATTGGAGAATGGATCAGGTGGAGATACCTTGGAAGAACTGATTGCGAGGGGAGCTGAGGCGGAACTTTGGTTAAGAAATTGGAACAGATTAAAAGTTATTTTTAAAACACGTAGACCAAAGAAATACAGGCACCCCGAGCTTGATAAGCAATTAAGGAGCAGTCGTACTGGCAGGGAAGCGGATATTCTTCATAAGGCCAAGATAATTGGCGTGCCAACTCCCTTGATATACATGCTTGACTTAGAAAAAGCCACAATTGTAATGGAGTTTATTGACGGCGTTAAGGTGAGGGATCTAGTAAATGACTTGGATGATGAATCTAGATTTGAACTGTTCACAAGGATCGGAGAATATTCTGGTCTGCTTCATAAAGGGGGCATAATCCACGGTGATCTTACAACAAGTAACATCATAAAACAAGGGAAGCGGATAGTCTTCATAGATTTTGGTCTCAGCGAGATCAGCTTTGAGTTAGAAAAAAGAGGCGTAGACCTTAACCTCATGAACAGGATGCTAACTAGCACCCACTACAAATACCAAGAGGAACTGCTACACGCATTTATGGAGGGATACCGGTCTCGCATGGGTGTTGAGGCTGATGAGGCTATTGAACGGATGGAAGAAGTTGCAATGAGAGGTAGATACATTGAGAAGGAATAAGATCTGGATGGGTACTAGCAGTGATCATAAGTTTGAGGAAGCAAAGAAGGTCATGGAAGAGTATGATATCGAGCTTGAGCGTCTGAATATTGATAGGGTCGAGATACAGGCCGATGACCCTGAGTTGATCGCTGAGTACAGCCTCAAAGTCCTTGACGTGGATGTACCTATTTTGATTGAGGATGCAGGTCTGTACATAGACAAGTACTTCGGTTTCCCAGGTCCATACAGTAGTTACGCCTTGAGAACAATCGATAACGAAGGTATCCTTAAGCTGATGGAAGACGAGGAAGATAGGAGAGCCCGTTATGTATCAGCTGTCGCTTTCAGGGATGAAGAGGTCTCAATTACCTTCACGGGAGAGGTTACAGGGAAGATAGCCCGTGAAGAGAGAGGCAAAGGGGGTTTCGGCTACGATCCGATTTTTATTCCTGATGAGGGTGACGGTCGTACGTTCGGAGAGATGTCATCACAGGAGAAAGCAGAAATAAGCCATAGGGCTAGAGCTTTTAGAAAACTAGCTGAGTGGTTGAAAACAGGATCTGAATAGAATATTTAGACTATTCCTCTATTGTTTCTGGGGGCTCTACTACTGGAGCTTCTTCTAGACTACGTTGAGTTACTATTACTGGGATGTCCAATAGGAAGGGTCCCATCTTTATTGGGAACGGCCAAGGCAGCGGCCCTTTATGGAAACACACTCCGTTGCCATCCTCAAATAATTCAATTTGGGTAGCAATTATAGTACTGTTTACAGCAATGTAAAGTGCAATTGATCCAATAAGAGCAGCGGCCTCATTGGTCCTTAACCCAACTACCCCTGCTACGGCAGTTAATGCTTGTTTACCCAATACTTCGTTAACTTCGCGCCCAAATTCACTGAAATTTATCCTTCTGTTTCTGATAATATCTGGTGTTAATGGTGATACATTCCATAGATTCTTCTTAATCTTAAGTGCACAATCATGGTCGACGCAGACGTTCACAGCTATCGGGACATTGTTGATGAGTTTGCTCCACTCTCCCGATAGTGGAATGTCCTTTACCTCGGTTAGTCCCCACTTTCCCTTTATCAGACAATCCATTATTCCTCTAAGGTCCTCAATTATATCTGAACGAGTTTCTTCCTCGATGGTATCATTCTGGGCCATATTATTCATTTTAAAAAGATAATTATCGATTAAAAACCTCAGCAGTTTGATACGATTTATATTATGTGTCTCGTATAATTTTTTGATTTATATGCCCTGTCCATGGTTAACTGTTGAGAATCAGAAGAGCTACTGTACTGCTGTCGAGCCTAGGGTAATTTTAAATTTTGAGGAGAAAAGCCCTCCGAAGGTGAATGGCCAGATTTGTCTAATCCATAAGCCTGTTATGGAGATTGAGGCTGAGCCATGGGCTAGATGCGAGCGTTACAGGTCTTTGTGAGTTCGGATCCATAATTTTATCATTACTGTAACCTTATACATATTAGGGAAGTACTTTGGTTACAAAAGAGAAGCAGCCTCACGAGGAGATCCTCATAGATGATCTCAAGGATCTTGATACACTACTACAGTCCTGTAAGAAGCAGATAGATAGTAACAAAAACCAAGCAAAACTCATAAGATCCATGCTGATAATCGCCCGAGATAACTTATCCGAAGCAATCCAGCGCCTTGACAAGATGATTGAGGAATCTTAATCCTTACCCTTTATTTTAGAATCCCTGCTTTTTGTTTGAAAAGGTTTACCTCATAAGGGATTATTTCAATTTTTACATATATCCAGAATGATATCAGTTTGGTTGGCGTCGATAAGTAGTGTAATATTCATTAGTTTGCTCTCTTTACTGGGAACTATATTAATTATCGTTCAGAGGGAGATGTCTGAGGACAAGTTACTCTACTTGGTTAGTTTTTCAGTTGGTGGTTTATTCGGTGGAGCTTTCTTTCACCTCCTCCCAAGGGGTATTGAATTAAATCAAGATATTATCGAAGTCATGAGTTATCTTTTGATTGGGTTGTTCACATCATTCATTGTTGAGATATTCCTCCAGTGGAGACACTCGCATCTGCCCAACAGTGAAGAGCGCCCAAAAAGTTTCGCATACATGAACTTGTTAGGGGATGGTGTACATAATTTCATAGATGGCATAGTTCTTGGTGGTGCGTTCCTTGAATCCATCAACCTGGGATTTGCGGCCACCATTGCTGTTTCTCTACACGAGATACCCCAAGAAATTGGAGATTTCGGTGTTCTAGTCTATTCGGGGTTAGACAATAAGAAGGCTTTAATCTATAATCTATTATCT
>WJIV01000270.1 GCA_014730055.1 Candidatus Bathyarchaeota archaeon | reverse complement strand
CCCAGTCAGGGTGTTGATGAAGATGGACTTATCGTGCAGTTCACGTGCATGGCCCTTCTGGTCCTTAGATAAACCTAGGTCGAGAATATCGTAATCATAGGGCGTTTCTATACAAGCGGTCTTGAAATATGTAGGCATTCTAATTCAATATCATTTTACATATAATAACATAAAACAATCGTCCTCAATCATTGAAGGAAATAGAGTAATAATACCTCAGTTAAAGACTAGTATTATTCTGATTCAAAATACATGGTCTAAGATAGAATATAAGAGAGTAAAGGAATCCAACAACCTAACTATTTGCCTCGTTGAACTTTATGAGGGATTTCAAGGTTCTAAATGCCTTTGAAGGGATACTGATCATCACTGAGTCGAAGTGCTCAATAAGATCTGATTTTGATTGGCTTCGTTACCAGCTTATCCCAAATCTTCGTGAGAGTCTGCTCTCCTAGTCTTCATTTCCCATTCACCAAAATTAAGACTTAATAAATAGTCTATTGGAAGAGCTATAAAATAGTTTATTTAGTACCCCCACCCCTACATAGTAGGGGTACCCCTACATGTTATTCGATCCTTCACCCAAGATAAGCAAGAGAGATTTCTACGACAGAGAATCTGAGCTTGAAAAATTCAGGGATTCAATAGAATACACGTCCCTTGTGGTGATTCAGGGACTACGCCGATCAGGAAAAACATCATTCATGAATGTCGCCCTCAGGGAGTCTAATCTTCCATACATTATACTTGATATGCGCGGACTGCCTTTTAATCCTAGCCAGTCTGATCTTCTCAGGAGGACTGAAGCAGCATTCAACCAACTTGAGGAGAAATGGATCTCCCAACTTCAATCTGCCTTGATGAGGATAAAAGGAGTAAGTATCCTCGGAAGCTCAATCTCGTTAGATTGGAGCAGAGAAGGAGTAGACCTCTCAACTCTTTTCGATAGAATAAACTCATGGGCAGAAGAGAAAAACACCAAATTCCTGCTTGCATTTGACGAGATACAGCTTATCCGGGGGGAAAAGAGCATAATAAGACTACTGGCACATATAATCGACTACAACCAGAACATTTGTCTAATAGTCACTGGATCAGAGATAGGGCTCTTATTTGATTTCCTTGGGATGGAGGACCCAGAGTCCCCACTATATGGGAGGCATTACACAGAGATCAAAATGAGCAACTTCGATGAATTACAGTCAAGAGAGTTCCTCCAGACTGGTTTCAGAGAGATAGGCATTGATCCACCAGAAGACATAATCAACTATGCTATAAGCAAGTTGAATGGGACAGTTGGATGGCTCACCCTATTTGGCGTCAAATGCAGCGAGGAAAAAAAAGCTAGCAAAGATCTTGTTGATGCGGTCGTAAGTGACGGAGGAAAGCTTGCCAGATCGGAGGCAAATAAAGTGGCGAGATATTCCAGAAGGTACAGCATAATACTTAACCACCTATCAACAACTGGTAAATCATCCTGGACACAGATAAAGACAATTTTAGAGATAAGAGAGAGAAAAACATTGACCAATGCTGCTGTCTCGGATTTACTAAATAGACTTGTAAAAGCTAGCCTATTAGAGAAGAATGCCACATACTCGATTTCAGACCCCCTTCTAAGAGAGGGGCTTCTTGACAACCCTCTCCCAGAAAAATAGATTTCAAAGCATATTTACTAAAAGAAATAAATCGGTTACCTTAGATATATTCAAATTAGTTCTCACAATAAAAGATCAGTTTATCTTTTTACCTTGTTAAAATTTCAACAAGTTGCCTTATTATAAATCTAAAAGAAAGGATCTTATCCTCAAGTTCTCTAAGGTGGTTATTTTCTTCTTCTAGTTTCTTGAAAGATTTTAGTACCTCATCTGCATTATATCTCAAATCCTTGAGGATTTCATTACCTTCTTCAGTTCTCATCCAATCCTTGTTCCTGTTTCCTTCAATAGTGGATTTAACTGATCTTATCCTTGAGACAAGTTCCCTCTTTTTCCCGTCGGCTAGGACGTTGGAGCCACTGATGGCAGCTATCGACTCATCTATTCTGCTTATGGTCGCCTTGTATCCTTCATATTTCTCCAATTATCTATGCCTCAAAATAAGGTATGATCTCTTCGCCAATCAATCTGATAGTCTGCCTAGGTTCTGGACCAAGAGGAGGACCAAAGCGGACGTGCCTTAACCCTTTATCTACTAATTTTTCAATCCGCTCTATACAGTCATCAGGGTTTCCGTAAATTGCTAGGTCAGCCATTTGGTCGGTCATGAGGTTTCTGGCCTTGTTTGGATTTCTTTCTCTGTAGGCCTTTCTGATTGGATCAAAGTCTTCCGATGACAAACCTATTGTACCTATCATGTCATCTGCTAGGTGAGGTCCGTAGTATGTCACGAGGTCCCTGAGTGCGTCCCTTGCGTCATCTCTATCGCTAGCTAGTGAGAACCATACACATCCGACAATGTCGAGTTCATCTATGGAACGACCTACTTTCCTTGCTCCCTGCTGAATATACTCAATAACCTTCTCGTAGTACTCCGGAGGAAACAATAAGGGCAAGCCACCGTCAGCTATCTCCCCCGTAAGCCCTAGCATCTTTGGGCTCTGAGCACCTAGGTAAATAGGTATCTCATCCCTTATGGGTTTGAACCGGAGGTAAGCGTCTTCTGTCCAGCCTTTGAAGACCTTCCCATTATGCTCTACTCTCTCGCCTTTGAGTAGACGACGGATGATTGATGTTGACTCCCTCATGCCGGATAGAGGATGATGAACGTCTATGCCTGCCCACCTCAAGAACTCGACCGCCCCAACGCTTATTCCCAGTCTTACTCTTCCACCAGAGTACTCGTCGAGTGTAGCTGCGTGCATAGCCAACTCCGCGGGACTAACAGTATACGGGGTCACTATCCCGGTCCCGAGATCAATATCCCGTGTCTCTGATGCCGCTGCAGTCAGGAATACCCAGACATCCCTCTGGAAAAGATCCTGACAGTACCAGACGCAGTCTAGTCCGTTCTCCTCCGCTTCTATGGCTAAATCCACAACCTCTGTTG
>WJIV01000269.1 GCA_014730055.1 Candidatus Bathyarchaeota archaeon | reverse complement strand
TTTAAATAGAAAATCAATCATTTACTCGATAAACTTACATGAAGGAAAATCTATTCATTATACATGACATTTAGTTTTGTAGCTACAGGAGATAGCTTAATTACATTAAGACAGTCAGTTCACGATGAACCAGAGTTCTTACAACTAGTAGAAATAATAAGAGGAGCCGACGCAGCACTTACCAACCTTGAAATGCTGCTCCATAACTATGAAGAGGAATGCTATCCAGCAGCAGAATGTGGTGGAACGTACACAAGAGCCCCACCTAGCATACTTCATGAACTTATTTGGATGGGATTCGACATGTACAGCACTGCTAACAATCATAGCCTTGACTATATGTACGGTGGATTATTCAACACAATTAAACACCTTGAAGTAGCCGGAGTACCTTATGCTGGTACTGGTAAAAACCTAGCTGAAGCGAGGCAACCCGCATACCTCGATACAGGTATAGGACGTATCGCACTCCTATCAGCTTGTAGCACCTTCGCTGACTTCGGTAGAGCAGGAGATGCAAGAAGAGACATGCATGGGAGACCAGGACTAAATCCCCTAAGATATGAGAAATGGTACGAGGCAAACAAGAGTAGCATAGAAAAACTGAAGCAACTCCGGGAGGAGCTAAACCTACCAGATGTTCACCAATCAGAGGAAAGCTATCACTTCATGCGAAACAAATTCGTCGAGGGAAACAGTCCTGGAAAGCACACAAAGACAAATAAGAGAGATTTGGAAGGAAACCTGGAATCGATAAAAGACGCTTTAAAGCAGTCAGACTGGGTTATCTTCAGTCTCCACGCCCACGAGGGACTTCCACATGATAGTGAAAGACCTGCAGAGTTTATAGAAGAGTTCGCAAGAGCCGCCATTGACGCAGGGACCACCTGCTTCGTAGGACACGGTCATCACGCAATGAGAGGTATAGAAATTAGAGATGGAAAGCCTATTTTCTATAGTCTTGGGAACTTTATATTCCAGAATGAAACAGTTTTCAAGATGCCGGCTGCATTCTATAAACGATACGATCTGGACCCATATGGGGGTAAGGTTTCTACAGCTTTTGATGCTCGATATGATACGAAACCCAGACCAGGATATCAGGAACATAGATGGTTTACAAAAGATGACAAGTACTGGATGAGTGTGCTCCCTAGGATGGAATTCGAAGACGACAGGATTGTAGACCTCGTTTTATATCCAATAGAACTAGGTCAGGAAAAACCTAGGAGCCAGAGAGGTAGACCAATGCTAGCAGATGAAGTCAAGGGTGAAAAGATCCTTGGAATAATCAAAAAACTTTCCGAGCCTTATGGCACTGAGATAAAAATTGAGGAAAACAAAGGTATTCTAAAACTATAATTTTTTAACTTGTTAGTACAGGTTGTCCAAGACAGATTTTTTTGAAAATAATATGTTCGTATTTTCTGGAAATTTAGTCATCCAACCGACGACTCAGCCCCCCACACAATTTACATTTCCTACTTCGACTTATATTAGGTAGAAAAGCGTCCCACTCAGAAGACTATTTTATTAAGGATCATAATCATCATAAAGCGAACACTTTGAACCCATTTATGAGGGATGCAATAGTTATCCTTGTATCATTTCTGCTTGGCTTAATTGACCTTAGTGTAGGAATGGGTTTCGGATTCACCATAACTCCTCTACTAATATTATTAGGCTACTCAGTTACTGAAACACTTCCAGCGGTACTATCTGGTTCATTTATTGGAGGAATCATCAGCAGCATCAGCCACCAGAGACTGGGAAACGTCAACTTTGAATACAGATCAAAACCCCTTAAAATGGTCTTACTAATGGGAACAATAGGCGTATTTGGTGTCTTTCTTGGTGTATATTCCAGCTTTAATATCCCAGAGAAATATAGTCAGACCTATATCGGGATAATTACATTATCCTCAGGAATATTTATCCAGTTTAAGAAAAGACTAAGCTTTAGGTTCTCATGGAAAAGAATAAGCCTTATGGGATTAATAGGAGCAGTAAACAAAGGACTAACAGGTGGTGGATATGGTCCGGTTATCACGTCAGGGGGAATACTATCTGGAATTAACGGGAGGGCTGCAGTTGCAATCCAGTCATTTTCCGAATCTTTTGTTAGTTTAATTGGCTTTATGTATTATTATTTACTTGGAAATACGATATTATGGAGTCTAACATTGAACACAACATTGGGGGTAATGATAGCTGCTCCGATATCAGCCTATTTTGTTAAGAAAATCAGTGAAGAGAATATTACGAAATTAATCACAACTATCGCAGTAATAATGGGTGTATTAATTATAATGAAGGCTTGGAATTTAATATTATTTTGATATATTATAAATAAAGTAAAATCCAATAAAAACTAAGGATTGTTAAAAAATTTCACAAGTTAGATTAATTATCTTGAGGCTATATTCACATTAAGTTTTTGTACAAGTTAAATAGAATTGCATTAGGTTTATCAATAATCTTAAAAACATTTACTCATGATTGAACTCAACATCATCACAGCTTACACTTCAATAATCATATTTATGGCTGCTATTGTTCACAGTATAGCTGGTTTTGGATTTGCTCAAGTCGCAATGGGTTTATTGCCCTTAATTAGAGATGCCCAACATGCATCCGTGATATTTAATATATTGGCAATTATAACAAATGGGAGAGTTCTCTGGAGTGTTAAAGATAGTTTTGATTTAAAATCTTGGGGACTCCCTGTTATTGGTTTAATATTCGGAATGCCCGTTGGAATTTACTTCTTTCAGAATCTGAACCCAAGTCAATTCAGATTAGGAATCGGCTTAACTTTGCTCTTAGCTGTTATTCTCATTATTTCAATTAGACAGATTGACTATTTTCAGAACCTAATGAAGAAATCTACTTGGGAACCTGGAACTAAAACTGCAATTCTTACAGGTTTCATTGCAGGAATATTCGGTGGTTCGGTAGCAATCCCCGGTCCTCCCATGATACTCTATGGTGCTTTTCTTATGGCATCCAATAAATGGGAAGGAGACAGGATGAAAGCAGTTTTCACAGGATTCTTCGGTACTTTAATGCTCTACCGTCTATCAGGTTTAGTATGGGCAGGTGATGTGACCATTGCCCTCGTTTTTGAGGCAATTATTGCAATCCCTGCGATGCTAATTGGGTCAGGTCTAGGTATATGGATTTATAAGAAAATCCCTGAGAAAATATTCCAGTGGATCGTAATTGTTGGTTTGACAATCAACGCTTTCATCCTAATATTCACCGCCTAATTTTTTTCTGTTTAAAAATGATGGATCCCCCTTTTACTTAGAATGAGCTCTAAAATTACTATTCTACAGATGAATGATCTTCACGGCTACATGGAGCCTCATCCTGAGTTGTTCTGGGATGGGGAAAAACCCATATTCAAGGAGGCTGGGGGGCTAGCAAGGATTACTTCAGTTATTGAAGAGGCCAGGGCCCAGAACCGTGGTGGGGTAATTGCTCTTGACAATGGGGATACTATCCACGGAACTTATCCTGTTGTTGCCAGCAAGGGCGAATCAATTAAACAGATTTTGAATAAAATGGCTTTCGATGCATGGACTGCCCATTGGGACTTCGCTTATGATGTTCCATACCTGAAGAAGTTCACAGATGACTTGGATTATCCACTCTTAGCTATTAACTGCTATAATAAGGATAATGATGAACTTACTTTCCAACCTTACAGGATAATTGAGAGAAAAGGAATACGCGTTGCTGTGATAGGAATCGCCGCAACCATTGTGGACAAAGTTATGCCTGAAGGTTTCCATACAGGCGTAAGATTAACCCTTGGAGAGGAAGAACTCCAGAAATGGGTGAAGTATGTACGAGGGGAGGAAAGGGCACAACTAGTTATAGTCTTGAGTCATCTGGGATACCCTCAAGAGCTTAAGATGCTAAGCAGGGTTAATGATATTGATGTATTTCTGAGCGGTCACACGCATAATCGTGTAAGAAAGGCCAGTGTAGTGAATAATGCAGTAATTATACAATCGGGGTGTCATGGAAGCTTTGTCGGAAAAATCGATCTTAATGTATCCTCAGAAGGTAAGGTGAAAGATTTTGATCACAGGTTGATACACATTGATAGTACTATTAATGAGGATGAGGAAGTTTATAACCTCGTAGAATCAGGAATTGACCCCTATCGAGATATGCTAAACGAGACTGTAGGTGTGACCAAGACAGATCTCCACAGGAACCTTGTGATGGAATGCCCCATGGATAATCTCCTTATGCAGGCCCTATTAGATTACTCAGGAGCTGACCTTGCATTCAGTAATGGATGGAGATACGGCGCACCGATACCGAAGGGACCAATCAGGATGGAAGACCTATGGAATATAATACCTGTAAATCCGCCAGTTAGCATCTGCGAGATAACAGGACAAGAAGTATGGGATATGATGGAGATGAACTTGGAGAGAACTTTTGCCAGAGACCCGTATGACCAGATGGGTGGTTATGTGAAAAGATGCATGGGCTTAAACTTATACTTTAAAGTAGAGAACCCAAAGGGAACAAGGATCAATAGGCTTTTCATAAACGGAAAAACCTATCGCCCTGATAAGAAGTATAAAGTCTGCTATGTTACGAGACAGGGAGTAAGACCTGGATTTGGTTCAAAGAAAGAAGACTTGGAAGTTAAAGCAATAGAGGTATTAAAACAGTATTTAGGCAAAAATGAGAGTGTTGAGGCCCCTCTAAGAAATACAATTGTACCTATATGATTCCTATATTTTTCTCATATTTACTGTATGATGAGTTAAGCGTAGATTGTATTTTTTTATTTTCCAAATAAGTTATAATCAAGAAGTAAATCCTCAAGTTTAGAATTTTTTATTATACCAGTGAATACTATATTAAACGATTTAATTGAAGGAAATAGGAAAACCTGATCTTATCCTAATTGAAGGAAAGATAATTACTGTCGATCATGAGGATACCTTAGTAGAAGCTGTGGCTATAAAGGATGGTAAGATACTTGCCACTGGTACCAGCGGTGAGATTAGTGAAATTGCAGGATCTAATACTAAGATAATCGACCTTAAAGGAAAGACAGCCATGCCAGGAATCATTGACAGCCATACACATCCTAGTAGTATTGCTTCAAGATATCTGGAGGTTGACTGCAGAGCACCACCGATCAAAAATATAACTCAAATACTCGACAAGATAAGACATAAGGCCAAAGAATTGGAGCCTGATCAATGGATAAGAGGAGCAAACTTCAATGAGTCAAAGCTCGAGGAGAATAGGCATATTACAAGATGGGAACTTGATGAGGCTGCTCCCAATAATCCTGTATTCATAATTGCAGATACAGGCCATCAGGCCCTAGTTAATACTAAGGCCATGGAGATAGCTGGAATCGATGAGAATACTCCAGATCCTCCTGGTGGCGAAATAGAGCGAAGCCCAGAAGGCGTACCAACAGGCCTCCTATACGAGAACGCCATGGGGCTTGTTAGAGACAATATACCTGAGTATTCTATAGATGACCTAAAAGAGAGTTACAAGGATGTGGTAGCGAAATTTAGTGAATGGGGGATTACCACAACCCATAACGCAAGCAGCCACAGGAACGGAATCAGAGCCTATAAACAGCTACTCGACGAAGGCACAAAACAGCTAAGAATGCGGTTGATGATGAGTGTTAATCGTAATAAACCAGGTGATGTTCTAGACGCCCTTGAACTAGCGGGAATAGAGAGCGGATTAGGGGATGACTGGCTTCAAGTGATGTCGGTTAAGATCATGGGGGATGGGTCAGGAGCTGGTGGAACTTGCTGCGTCTTTGAACCCCAGAACAGGGGTACAAAAGGACTGGGGATATGGATGACTGAGCCAGAGGAGGTTAATAGACTGGTGAACCAAGCCCATAAAGCAGGATTACGAGTTAGCATACACAGTATAGGGGACCGTGGTATAGATATGGCCCTTGACTGTATAGAAAGAGCTCAGAAGGAGATCCCCGTTGATGATATGAGACACAGAATAGAACATAATAGCCTATGCACACCTAAACAGCTCAAGAGGATTAAGGAACTTGGAGTTACACCGAGCAGCAGTATAGGCTACATGTACGGTCTTGGAGATCAGTACTCTGAGAACTTCGGACCTGAGAGAAGCCGTTGGCTTCACCCCCATAAGACAATGATGGAAATGGGTATAATCGCGGGGGGAAACAGCGACTGCCCCGTCACTTACTATAGCCCCTTTGTACAAATCTATGAGGCGGTAACTAGAAAAACTAGTAGCGGTAAGTTGGTTAGCCCTGAGGAGCGAATTTCTCCAATGGATGCAATTAGGGTTTATACTTGGAACGGAGCGTATCTGGGCAAAGACGAGGAAAAACTCGGCAGCATAGAGCAGGGTAAACTAGCGGACATTATAGTACTGGACCGAGATATACTTACTATACCTGAAGATGAGATTAAGGATATCCAGGTAGTCATGACAATAGTTGATGGAAAAATTGTGTACAAGAGGGATTAGAATTCAGGCTCAGGCTTTCCCATTTTTTTATAATATGCCGCCTTTACGAATCCGTAATATGGTGGGCTAGGGAACCAGGGCCTGCTCTTAAATTCCGGATGGAACTGGGTCCCCAGGAAAAAGTAATGACCGGGGATCTCCAGTACCTCTTTCCTTATACCATTATCACTCCAGCCACTGAAAATTGCTCCCGCGTTCATTAGTTCATCCCAGTAGTTGGGATTAACCTCCCAACGGTGCCTGTGTCTCTCATGAATTAACTTTGAACCATAAAGTCTGTGTATGAGGGTGCCTTCCCTGATATTTATTGGGTGAGCTCCAAGTCTCATGCTTCCACCCAGCTCCTTAACCCCCTTTTGCTCGGGGAGAAGATCTATGACTGGGTGAGGCGTCTCAGGGTGACATTCAGTACTGTGAGCATCTTCTAGCCCGACCACGTTTCTAGCATACTCTACTGTAGCTAACTGAAACCCATAACAAATTCCAAGGAAGGGCTTGTCATTCAGTCGGCAGTGGTTTATGGCTATTATTTTCCCTTCCGCTCCTCTCTGACCGAACCCACCTGGAACTAGAACGCCATCATATTCATCTAGCAAATTCACGCTGGCTGGGTCCTCCTCGAACTCCTCAGTCTCTATCCAATCTATCTGAACTTTGCATCCAGACTTTGCTGCGCTGTGGCGTAGGGCCTCGTTAACGCTAACGTAGCAGTCTGCTAGCTCAGCGTATTTGCCGCACATTGCAATCTTTACGATGTCAGTGGGCTCCTTGTACGTCTTGACCATATTTCTCCACTCGGACCAATCT
>WJIV01000268.1 GCA_014730055.1 Candidatus Bathyarchaeota archaeon | reverse complement strand
ATTTACAGCACACGCCATTGCTTGATAATAGTCTTCTCCTTCTTTACTCTGCCCTGGAGTGCATGCTAGTTGTTTGTCAGGTACATTTATCTTATATTTATTTAGAGCTCTCTCCATAACTTTTAGATAGTCAGAGCATATCTGATGCCCAAAACCCCTTGAGCCTGAATGTATCATAATAGTAACTTGATCTTCATGGGTAAGGCCAAATGCCTTTGCCGCTTTATCGTCAAAAATCTTATCAACTCGCTGTAACTCGAGGAAATGATTGCCTGAACCTAGTGTGCCAACTTGTGATAAGCCTCTCTGTTTCGCTCTCTCAGATATCTTATCGGGGTTAGCGTCTTTCATACGCCCATTTTCCTCGCAGTTCTCAGCGTCCTGACTCCAGCCCATATCCTTTTCAATTAACCAAGGTGTACCTTCAGTAACCAGATTGTTCAATTCTTTTTTGTCTAGCCTGAACTTTTGTCGACTACTTCCTAAGCCTGAGGGAATATTTCGAAATAAGGCTTCTGTAAGATCCTTTATCTTTGGACGTAAATTTTTCAGTTCTATGCTTGTTGTGAGTAATCTTACCCCGCAATTAATGTCATACCCTACTCCTCCTGGACTAATTACTCCCTCCTCAAAATCCGTTGCTGCGACTCCCCCTATAGGAAAACCATAGCCTTGATGGCCATCCGGGAGTGTGATGGCGTATTTATATATTCCAGGTAGATGAGCTACATTCTTACACTGCCAAAGAGTCTTATCATCTTGAATTTTCTGAATTAACTCTTCATCAGCATAAACTCTTCCGGGTACCCTCATACCATCTGCTTTCGGGATCTCCCAAATATTTTCTGAAATCTTGTTTAATGGAATATCTCTACTACCATTACTCATATGAATCTAGTGAGAGATAATGTATGCTCTCTAATAAACTCTAGACATCAAGTACAAATTTCAGTACAAAACTTCCATTTTTCTCGATTTCCATCATATGATATGTAGCAGCCTTTACACCTAAACGCTGTGGATGTTTATCTGGATCAAACTCCTCGCCCTTCATTATACCTTCCAGATGTGAACCATCTTCCTCAATTTCATTCACCTCGAAATCTGAGATAAGAAGCCCTTCAGCATCAAATCGAAAAAGAATCTCCTCTAACCATTGATACAGTAATTCTTCAAGATTATTTGCCTCGATGGTTATCTTAAGATGTTCAATGGGTTTAATTTTGTCAATATCCGTCATAACCTCTGTGGTTGCTTTACCAGCATTCTCAAATGCTTCATGGAGAGAGGTACCGGTCGCTTTAATGTAAACATCGGCGGTGTGTTCTAGATACTCGTATCCTTTACTCATCTTTTTCACCTAAACTTCGTGTAAATGTAACCCTTGGAGCTTGTCTCTGGAATTCAATATCTTCCTCTATCATCTTTTTAACCGCTCGATTAAAAACCTTTGAGGTTATCCAAGGTTCATTATGGGCGTCTACAAAGTAAAATATAGTAACCCTGTAACCTAGAGTCTCTATATCTAGTTCATCTTGTTTGAACTTAGCTGAATGTTTTTCGTCTAAATAAACACCCTCAATACTCTTAGCTGAGTCCTCTAGTATCCTTTTAACCTTATCAGAGTCTTCTTTATAACCTACGTTGACAGATGTTGTTGCCAATAATTTAGATTCTCCAGATGTCATATTAATTACCTTATTATTGGCTACCTGACTATTTGGTACGGTAACGATATTACCATCAAACGTTCTGATCTGTGTATTACGAAGAGTTATGATTTCCACTATACCGTATGTCCCATCAATATCAACCACATCATTAACCACGTAGACCTTATCGATTATAATGAATATACCACTTAGAAAGTTGCTGATAATGTCACGGGCTGCAAAACCAACAGCTATACCAGCAACACCTACGCTTGTCGCGATAACAGTGAGATCTACTCCTAATATCCCTAAAATCGTGAGTGTAGCAATTGTATATAATATGTATTTCTCGAAAAGTCTTATTTGATTAATAACCCTATTATCTAGACCCCTTCTTCTACCTATTTCATCCAAAGACTTTCTTGAAATATAATGTAATACTCCAAAGAGAATTATTACTATAAGAATTTGACCAAGATTTATGATAATTTGGCTTGTATCAAGGTCAGGTAAAACATCAGGTATGATCATTATCTGACACTTCTATTTGAATATGAATTTGCTAAAAATAGTTTAATCCTTGTTGAGTTACCCCTCATTTTATATTGTTCAAAATGAAAGGGGATTTAAAATACTTAGTTAACATAGCTGAAATTTTTGATTAGGATCTACCATAAACAGGTATGCAGGCACCTTTAATCTCTTTTGCCTTATCAGAGCATAAGAAAATTATTGTATCCGCTATTTGTCCTGTGGGTACCCATTTACTATAGTCTGCATTAGGTAACATTTTTCTATTATCCTCTGTGTCTATGGTGCTCGGCATTATACAATTGACATTGATGTCTGTACCCAGTAATTCCTCGGACATCGCCTGAGTAAGGACTCTTACTGCTCCCTTTGCAGCTGCATAAGCAGATGAGTTCTTCATCCGTCCTTCCTTTGTACTGCTCTTTGAAGAAATATTTACTATCTTACCATAGTTCGCTTCTTTCATGTGGGGTATTGTTTCTCTACAGCAGAGAAAAACTGTTTTTGCATTAAGGTCAATCATATCTTCCCAGATCTCCAAACTAGTATTATCTAATGTATTTCCTCCTTTCCAACCACCCACGATGTTAACTAGTATATCGATTTTTCCAAATAATTTAATTGTCTCATTGATGAGTCTTGAACAATCTTCTTCTTTGGTAGCGTCTCCTTCCATTCCATGTATATTATTACTCAGCTCTCCAAGATCCTCAAGTAACGACTTATACTTATTTTCTGTATGATAAAGTGCAACGACTTTAGCCTTATTCATTAGAAATGCTCTTGTTACTGTTGAGCCTAGTGCTCCTGCGGAACCTGTTATTATAGCTACTTTTCCATCGAACATGTCTTTTCACTAAGAAAACTTCAGAACATTATTTATAGGATTCCAAGGACTGTTATTTATTATATCTTTCCTGTAGTTTCGCCAAGTTTTTTTCCTAAACTCCAACATTCATCTAGGACGCTTTTCGTTGGTTTACCTCTCGATTCGACAGCTTGACCTACCTGAGTTCCAACTCTGCTGAAAAGATCAAGATGTTCCCTTACTCTTCCCCCACCACCGTGGGAATAAAAAACTACATAGGGTTTTCCAGAATAACCGGGGGCGTTTCTTTTAATATACCAGTCATCCATAAACGTCTTCATTGTTCCAGCAATGTAACTGAAATAATCGGGAGTGCCAAAGGCTACACAGTCATACTTTGGGAAATTCTCAATATTGAATCTCATTCCATTTGCATTATGCAGCATAACTTCTGTACCTGCAGCCTTCAAACCTTCACCAATGGCTCTAGCCATTAATTCTGTGTTTCCAAATTGCTGAGAGTGGTATAGAACAAGTGATTTTACCATTTTCATAGAGACAATCTGTTTCTTTTATTATATTTATCTATTGATTATTCAATTGTTTAAATAGTATAATTTCTATTTTTTTATCGATTAAATGAGATTCTTTTTAACGGGTCTAGGAAATCTCGCTGAGAACATAGATTATATTATTGATTCTGTCATTCAAGCTGATAAACTTGGTTTACACGGGGCACTAATGCCCGACCACTATATGTGGGGTCCAGAAATAGGGCATAGGATGGAAAATCCTTATGATACACTCGAAGCATGGACAACATTAACCTATCTTGCTGGGAAAACACGAAATATCAAACTAGGAACCTTGGTATCTCCACTGCCATTCAGACATCCTGGTATACTTGCTAAACGATTGTCTACATTGGATATTATATCAAATGGGAGGGTTGTCCTTGGAGTAGGTGCCGGGTGGTCCCAGGTTGAATTTGAGGGATATAGTACGTGGGGAGGTGCAAAATACAGAGTAGACAAAACAATAGAGGCATTACAGATAATTACCAGACTCTGGACCGAAGAAGAGGTCACTTTCAAGAGTAATATATATAGCATGAATAAGGCAGTATTACGGCCTAAACCCGTACAGGAGCCATACCCCCAATTATTATTTGGCAGCCAAGGAAAACGAATGCTTAAACTTACTGGTCAGTACGGTAATATTTGTTTTATACCTCCATGGGCTGAGGAAAAAAAGGATGAAATAAAAAAGATTGTACTTAAATCAGCAGAAGAATATAACCGTGTTGATAAGATCGAATTCATGCTTGGTCTAATGGGCTCACAAAAATATGATAGAGATGAGATATTAAATAAGATAGAGGAATCAATAGCATTTGGCGCAACCTATTTCACCGTCGCATTCCCCCGTGAGAGCACTGTAGAATCAATGAAAGACTTTGCAAAATGGATACTTCCCAATTATACATGATCTCATATTTCATTAATCACTTACACAAATATTAATCATGCTCGATTTACTTCTTAAGAACGGCAATATAATCGATGGATCGGGAAATCCCTCCTATATCGGTGATATTGGAATAAAAGAAAATAGGATAAAAGAAATTGGGACTTTAAAAAAAAGGGCAAGTGAAGTACTTGATATTAGAGGGCTCTCAGTCTCTCCAGGGTTCATAGATACCCATAGCCACTCAGATCTATTCTTAATTCATGATCCCGATTCTTTACCCAAAATAATGCAGGGAATAACGACAGAGATTTTAGGTCAAGATGGATTAGGAGAAGCCCCAATATCCCAGAAACAAAAGGACGAATGGAGAAAATATCTATCAGGACTTAATGGAGATCCGCCGATTGAATGGAATTGGGAAAATTTCAGCGAATATCTTAATGTCTTAAGTCAATCCAAACCATCAGTTAATATAGCCAGTCTAGTAGGGCATGGAAATCTAAGACTTTTAACAATAGGAATGGAGAATAGGAGGCCATCTTATTCTGAGTTAGAGCATATGAAGCAACTTTTAAGAGAAAGCCTTGAAAGTGGTGCAATTGGTATGAGTACGGGGCTGATATATGCTCCCTGTGTATATTCTGATACAAAGGAGTTAATTGATCTTTGCAGAGTTGTTACCGAATATTCTGGTGTCTTCGTTGTGCATATGAGAGATGAAGGTGATCACCTTTTAGAAAGCATTGATGAAGTCTTATTAATTGCGGAAGAATCCGGTGTTCACACCCATATAAGTCACTTTAAAGCTGGAGGTAAGAATAACTGGGGAAAATCAAAACAAGCATTAGAAAAGCTTGAGAAATCAAAGGCAAATGGCATTCAAGTATCATATGATCAATACCCATATACCGCAGGAAGTACATTTTTGAGTAGTCTACTCCCTTCCTGGGTTCACGAGGGTGGAATCGATAAATTAATTGAAAGACTCGAAAAATCAGAAATAAGGAACAAAATCTCAAAAGAATACTTGACTTTGGAAGAAAGTGGAAGAGCAACAAGCTGGGATAGGGTCTTAGTGACCT
>WJIV01000267.1 GCA_014730055.1 Candidatus Bathyarchaeota archaeon | reverse complement strand
TCCTTCTCTATGTTAGCGGCGTTCTGTGCGGTTGGTGTAATTATATTTGCCTTTGATATTTCGCCTGCTTCGTTGAGGGTATAATCATGGTATAGAATGCCCCTAGGTGCCTCGACAGCATTTATCCCTCTGTTCTTCTTAATCTCAATGTCAACTATGCCCTCATTTTCAAGCCCATCTGATAAGAGCACATCAATATCCTGTACACTTCTATCAATACAGTGAACAAGCTCTATTGCTTGAGCTAGGTTGTTACTTATAGTATTATTAGCGGGCAATAATTCTTCTGTCTCTTGATAAAGCTCCCTAGATACACCCTCAAGCTTATCTCCGTTGATTTTAACTCTAGGTAGTGACCCTACCATGAATGGTTTACCCTCAAAGAGAGAGTGCTTGGCATAAGAGTGCTTTACCACCGTCTCATTGGTAATTTTCTGGTACTCATCCTGATGAAATCTTTCCCCCTGCGAGGTAACTACATAATCTCCCAGGAAACCAAATTTTTCACCAGGGTCAAGGGCCATCAGTAAGTTATCTGAGTTATTATATGTGGGTGGATCAAAACCCTTCAGCAAATTTACAGCTAGCTCCGTTACTGGTTTTACCCTGATTAGCGATTTTCTTAATTTTTCAAGTTCTTCTTCTCCGGGTATTGTTGAGAATCCGCCAACTCTCTCATTCATACCATGTACCTCTCTTCCACTTAGTAGAGTATGTATCATGTTTCCAGTTTTCTTGAGTTCAAGGGCGTTTTTCACAGCGTCCGGGTATTCCGACGCCATAGATATTGCATCCGGGTAGCCCAAGTAATCAGGAAGGGCCAACATGAATACATGTAAGGCATGGCTCTCGATGGTTTCTCCGTGTATCAATAGGTCTCTAAGGAGCTCAGTCTGTGGAGTCACCTCTACGTTGAAAGCGTTCTCTATTGCTCCTATTGATGCCAGACTATGACTTGCTGTACATATTGCACAGATTCTTCTCGTTATATCCGGAATTTTGTCATAGTAATGACCTTTTATCATTGACTCGAAGAATCTTGGACCTTCAAAGACGTTGAATTTCACAGTTTCTACTTGATTTGCCTTAAGAGTTACCTCTATACCACCGTGTCCTTCAACTCTTGTCAGCTCTGGAATTGTGTATTTCATTAATCTTCATCCTCCAAGGTCTCGAGTTTTCCACTGAATATTCTCAAACGATTTATTATGAACTCGTCATCATACCCTTTTTCTTTCAACATTTTAATCTCAGAAGCATAATTTGACTGTTCATCAACCGGCCCCCTGCATCCAATACAGTCCAACCCGAGTCCTGGGCAACGGGCCTTACATCCAGCTTTTACAACTGGACCCATACATGGTAGGTTTTTCTCCGTTATTACACAGGGATACTCGTTTAGTTTACACTCCACACAAACTGGATAAGTATATCTAGGTGGCATGTCTCCATTTAGAAGGCTTGTAACGCCATTAAGTACCTCATCTTTTTCAACTGGGCATCCCGGTATCTCATATTCTACTTCAATATACTCGTTCAGAGGCTTCGATAGTCTGGCATCAAAAAAATCCTCCTCAACGCCATAAACCTCCTTAAGTCTCTCCCTTACATCTCCTTCATCGTTTCTCATTGCTTGGATGCACCCGTCTGTCGCACAATTTCCAAGTGCTATCAGGATCTTTGAACGTTCCCTTATTTCTTTGAGATGTTTAAGGTCTCTTGAGGTTGATACTGTTCCCTCCACGAAGGCGACGTCAATTGGACCTTCTTCTTTCCTAGAACTGCCTTCCTGAAAGTCGACGATGTCAAAGTTACTTAGAAGTTGTAGCAACTCATCCTCCATGTTTAGTATCTGTAACTGGTCCCCTCCACACCCTGTTAGACTGAATATTCCTAATCTTGGCTTCAACGTTATCCCTCCTAAATCATCCCTTTTGTGTTCATTGCTTCCCAGAGGCTGAACACGGGCCCATCCTTACATACGTATTTTATCGATTTGCCAGTTCCAACAATGCAATGACCACATTGTCCGACACCGCATTTCATGCGTCTTTCCAGCGTCATATAAACAGAATCTGGTTCTAAATCTAGCTTCTCAAGCTCCATTACTGTAAACTTGTACATTATGGGAGGACCACCAAGGAGTGCAACCGTGTTACGAGAAGGGGGATCAAGAATGCTGAATAGATGGGTGACAAGTCCCTGGGTGCAGCGGTCATCCCTCTCGCATTCCAAGTCATAACATCTTACGTCCTCTTTGTCCTCGTAGCTAAGGTAAAGTTTTAGCCCGATCTCATCCCCCTTTCTGAACCACTCAAGTACGTCGTCCTTGAACAGCATTAGATCGTAGCAGCGTATACCATAAAGTACTGAGATCTCACCAAATTTTTCCCTATTCCCAAGTGCATACTGAATCGCTCCCCTTATTGGGGCGATACCCAGCCCACCAGCTACCAGTAATAGATCTTTTCCCTCCAGTTTATCCATCGGGAAGCCGTTCCCGTATGGCCCACGAACCCATACGATGTTACCCACGTTTAGTCCATGAATGGAATTGGTGACGCGCCCAGCGTTTCTTATACATAGCTCTAGCCCATCTTCTGTAAATTCATGAGCTGTACAGATACTTATCGGTACCTCGCCGACCCCCATCAATCCAAGTTTAACAAACTGACCTGGTGAATAATGAAAGCTCTCGGAGAACTCTTTGTCCTGGAACTTGAGTGTAATAAGTTTCTCAATATCTGTCATATCTTGAATCTGGACTATTCTAGCTTTTACAGGCTCCAGTGGGTTCACTTTACTCATTAACAACACCTCTAACTTTATTCATAACCTCAACATAATCGATATCAGCCGGACAGTAGACAGTGCATCTACCACAACCAACGCAATTCTGCATATCTTCTCGCAAACTGCCCTTACAGTTGAAACGGTTTCTTATCCTCTCCTTAGTAGAAGGCCTAAAATTGTGGCCCCCCGCCACTAAACCGTGATCCTGTAACATACAGCTATACCATTTTCGAACCCTCTGACCTGTTGAAAGATCAAGATTAACATAGTCCTGCACATCATAACACCTGCACCTCGGACACACCATATTACAGTTTCCACAGCCTAGGCACTCTTCACCATACTCGTCCCAAACCTCATCATCATAAGACATGTCAAGCATGTCTTGAAGCCCTGTCATCTCTAGTTCTCGAGTGAAATTGTCTAGACGTTCCTGCTCAATTTTTTTAAATATCTCAACATCATTTTTCTCAGCTTCCCCAAATAGTTCGTCATTTTCTACAACAAACCGATACCCTTTGATTGTACCTACTCTCACCAAGTATCTCTCACCAAGATCATGGAGGAATAGCTCAAAACCCTCGTGAGCGAAGGCGGTGTTTGTTGATTTACAGAAGCAGTATTCATCCGGAATACAGCTAGTGCCTATTATGTAGCTTTTTTCACGACGTCGGAGATAATATTTATCTGAAAACTCCTCCATGAAAACTCTAGCTAACAGATTCATGGCGTTAATATCACACGCATGAACTCCGAGTAGAACAAAATCTTCCTCAGCATATTCAGGCTCGTAGTATCTCTCTTTCTCCCTATCAAATGTGAAAATTACCTCCTTGGGTTGGATAAAGTATTTTTTCGGGGGAATCATGGTCCTTGTATAATCTAAATTAATTTCATCCGGATCCTTAACTTTCTTGAAGGCGTTGATTGTTCCCTGTTTAACAGGTGCGTTTACGGTTCCTTTAATTTTCAGAGCTTCGAAAAATTTGTTAAATTTTACTTTCTCAAGTATCCGCAATTCGTTCTTGGCCAAAATCTCCACTTAATGATAATTATAGTATTTATATGGATTTAATATTTATGAGGGAAAAATAGTTTAAAATTAGCTAACTGTAAATATAAGTTGTATTGGTAAGAGGGTTTTTCTAAGATATTTTACATAACTTTATCAAGTTCTCGGTAGTAATTCGTCCAACTTCATCCCTAGTAAGATCCTTTATTTTGGCAATTCTAGAACACACTTCAAGTACACCATGGGGGTCTCCTGAATCTGTTTCAGTCAACAGATACTCTATAGGAGTAATGGAAATTGCTTCCAAAAAGTTTTGTTCACCGTTCTGCAGAGTTCTTAACCCGACACTGAGGTATATTCCGTTTTCGAAGGCTTTCTCTGCGTATTCAGCATCTTTACTGAACCCATGAATTGCCAATCCAGATTCCATATTACGTGTATCTAACAGCAGTTCTAATAGATCCATCCCTTCGGACCTATCATGAACGATAGCGGGGTATTCTAGATCTCTCGCAAGTTTCAACTGTTTCGAAAGTGTTTCAATTTGAATGTCCTTATCTATGTACTCTTCCTCACGAACCCACTCTTTAGTCATCCGGCCTATATAGTCTAAGCCTATCTCGCTTATGGCTACAACTTCAGGATTTTTCGCGAGTTCTCTAAATCTCTTACCCACATCATCATTATACTCGTCAGCATACCATGGATGAACGCCTACGCTTCCCTTAACTATATCATATCTTAACGCCGTCTCGACAGCTTCTATGGAGGATTTTAAATCTATTCCAGATGTGAGAAGCAAAGTAAACCCATTTTTCTTCGCTTCATCGATTTTATCAGCTGTTATACTTCCTAGATGGCAGTGACTTTCAGAAAACATGATATAGATAATGCTATTTGGATATATTTCTATTACTAATTTTGTTAAAACTATAAACTTTTAATCAACCAACTCAATAAAAATGAGATGTTTAAGGCTGAGAGCCAAGTCATAGTCGATTTATCTGACTCAGATACCAGGTTTCAGAGAACTCTCGAGAGAGAGCTCCAAGCAGCAGGCCTCTCAAAGTGCCATCAATGTGGTGTATGTACAGCCACCTGCCCTGTTAGAGAGATCGAGGGGAAATTCAACCCGCGAAAAATTATGAAACTAGCCAAACTTGGCATGAAGGATCTGGTGCTGGATAATGAATTCATCTGGTTATGCAGCATGTGTTTTATGTGTGAGGAAAGGTGCCCTCAAGATGTCAAGCCTCCGGATGTTATGACTGTTCTTCGGAATATTGCAGCAAAGGAGAATAAGATTCCTAGTAACATCGCGAAACTTATGGAAATTCTTGCTGAGAATGGAAGGATATATCCCCTTGATGACTTCACAATTGAGCTTAGGGAGGATGATGACCTTCCAAGCATCAATCCAGAGCCAGAATTTATTAAAAAGATAGCGGAGGCCTAAGATGAAGTATCAAATATTTCTAGGATGCACCATACCTGCAAGACAGGATAACTACGAGAAGTCAACTAGAAAGGTATCAGAGGCCCTAGGTATAGAGTTAATAGATAGGGATTTTGGATGCTGCGGCTTTCCAATAGAACCGATTGATGAGGTAAAAGCACTTAGTATGTCAGCTCTTAACCTTAAGAAAGCCGCTGAGATTGATGAACCTGTCGTATCCCTGTGTTCTGCATGCGGTGAGATGCTTGCAAAGACGATCAATCTACTAAAAGACGAAGGTACACTAAAAAACGTGAACAAGTTCTTGGAGAAGAATCTGGATATCAATTACAGCGGTGAGACACCTATAGTAAAACATTTTGCTCGCATGCTTTACGAGGAATACGGTTTAGAGAAAATCAGAGAGCAAATCGTAAAACCTTTGAGTATTAAGATTGCAACCCACCCCGGCTGTCACTATGTTAGGCCAAGAGAGCTCTTTCAAGAATTTGATGATCCCGAGTTCCCCCATAGCCTAGATGAGCTAGTATCACTAACAGGAGCAGAAGCTGTTAATTATATAGGAAAAACAGACTGCTGCGGTGGTGGGATACTCGCAGTGAATGAAAATATAGCTAAAGCAATGACTAAAAAGAAACTAGATAATCTAAAAGGAACTATAGACGCACTAGTCCTCATCTGTCCGTTCTGTGGCATAATGTTCGATAAATATCAAAAGTTACTGGAGCAGGAACTTGAGGAAAAATACAACATCCCTGTACTGTACTATCCACAGCTATTAGGCCTTGCACTAGGAATAGCTCCAGAAGAACTTGGATTCAACGTCAACTCGGTGCCTGTTGAAGCTTTACTGGAGAAGGTGATACAATGACTGGTGTATTCATTTGTAGATGCGGTGGCAATATCAGCGGAACGGTGAACTGTGAGAAGGTAAGAGACTCAGTAAAAAACATGGAAGGAGTCAAAACAACCAGAGTAACAGACTTTCTCTGCAGCAAACCTGGATTACAGTTGATTAAAGACCAAATAAAAAGTAAAGACCTAGAGAGAGTTGTAGTAGCCTGTTGTAGCCCCCATATGCACGAGAAAATGTTCCAAAAAGTAGTGGAGGAGGAGGGCGTAAACAGGTACCAGATGGTTCATGTAAATCTGAGGGAGCATTGCAGTTGGATACATGATAAAGGGGCAACCGAGAAGGCGATAAGCCTGGTTAAGGGAGGGATAAAGAGAGCAAAGAAACTAGAACCACTTGAGGATACAGAGATACCTGTAAGTAGTGAGGTGCTTGTGATTGGTGGAGGAGTAGCTGGAATAACAGCTGCGCTCCAGCTATCTGAGGCAGGATTCAAGGTAAAAATTGTGGAGA
Source organism: Candidatus Bathyarchaeota archaeon (assembly GCA_014730055.1). The sequence goes on along the minus strand of WJIV01000267.1, from coordinate 6,512 downwards.
AAAACCCTAGTATCGGTGGAAGGATGGCTCAACTGAGCAAGACATTTCCCACACTCGACTGCAGTCCATGTATCCTTAGTCCTAGAATGGCTGAAGTCGAAACAGATGAGAATATTTTACTATATACAAACTCAGAGGTTGAGAAGGTCTCGGGTGGACCAGGAAACTTCCATGTAAGCATAATAAATAAGGCACGAGGAGTTGACTCCGATAAATGTCTAAAATGTGGAAGATGTAGCCAGGTTTGTCCCAAAGAGGTACCAAATGAATTCGAAGAGGGATTATATAACAGAAAAGCAATCTACCTTCCATTCCCTCAGGCTGTGCCATCATCTTATACACTTGATTTTGAGAACTGTTTAGGCTGTAGGCAGTGTGTTGAAGCCTGTCCTGTTGATGCCATAAATTTAGAGGATAAGGATCGCTTAATAGATCTCGATGTAGGTAGTATCGTTGTCGCGACGGGTTTCGATCTCATAGAAAATGAGAAACTAAGAAGCTACCACATAGAAAACGACCAGGTTATCGACGCCTTGCAGGTTGAGAGACTTATTGAAAACGAGCTGACAGAGGGAAAAGTTCTCACTACGAAGAAGGGGGATCGTGTTAAGAGTATAGCCTATTTATTATGCACGGGAAGTCGAGACCCTCATAGAGGGGTGAGTTACTGTAGCAGTATATGCTGCCCTTACACGATAAAACAGGCAATTTTACTAAAAAAATTCCTACCTTACCTGAAAATATATATCTACTACACGGATATGCGGATGACTGGCAGAGGATTCGAAGACTTTTACCGTGAGGCTCGAGAAAAAGGAATAATGTTCATTCATGGTAAACCAGCAGAGGCAATCCCACTACCAGAAGGAGGAGTGGAGATCATGGTCGAGGATCTGGACACCGGATTACTAACAAGAAATATCGTTGATTATGCTGTTTTGTCAAGCGCAATGGTACCATCAAAAGGAACTACTGAACTAGCAAATAAACTGGGAATAGCCCTTGGTGAAGACCTATTTATAGCAAGTAAACATGTTAAACTGGACCCGATTTCCACATTAAGGGAAGGGATCTACGCAGCTGGGGTCGCCACGGGGACAAAAGACATACATGACTCCGTTATAGAGGCAAAAGCAGCAGCAAGTCATGTAACAAATTTCTTAGGAGAGGGAAAACTAAGGCTAGATCCTTTTAAACCTAGGATAATAGGTGAATGTGACCAGTGTGGATTGTGTGTAGATGCATGTGAGCGTGACGCTATTAAACTAGAAGGGGATGGTCCTATAATTGAGTTAGCTTCATGTAATGGATGTGGAGCTTGCGTATCAGTATGCGAAAACCATAACCTAATACTTCCTAATTATACCAGGGAGGCGTTACTAGGCGAAGTTCAGGGTCTATTAGAAGACACAGCAAAAGAAACAGCAATCATAGGGTTCTTTGACGATAACATAAGCTATACTGCCGCTGATAATGCAGGCACAGCCAGACTGCACTATCCTACCAATGTTAGGATTGTAAGAACGCCATCAACAGCAATATTGGATAAACAGCTTATAATGGAAACATTTGGAAAAGGAGCTGATGGCATTATTATAAGTGAGGTAGAAGAGAGCTATGAAGCTGAGTTAGCGGAGAAATTAACTAAAAAGGCAAAAAAAGAATTGGATAAATATGGAATCGAACCCGATAGGATCATGTTCCAGCCGATGGTACTACCAATATTCAAAGTATTACCTAAATTCATCAGCGAATTCACTGAAAAAATAGACTCAATGGGCAAAATAAAATCAGAGATAAGAGAACATATCAAATAATACTCTAAATTTCACAAATTTTCACGAAACAAAGATTGAGATTAAAAAAGAGCGGATTCTATCGAGTAACCTTGATAAAGTACGACTGCTAGATGCTGAAGATTAGACCCTAAGTGAAAAATATGATTAGAACGGAAAACCAGACTGTCCAGACCGTATGTGAGACAGGGGTCAAAAAAGCCCAGAGGCCCGCTAAAAAGATGCTAATATTGGCGATCCTAGCCGGTGTATACATCGGCTTTGGAGCTCAATTAGCTACGACCCTTACACTAGATGCTGCACAATATATAGGACTAGGTCTATCAAATGTCCTTGCCGGTGTCGTATTCTCCGTTGGCCTGATACTAGTCCTAATAGCTGGGGCAGAGTTATTCACAGGAAATAACCTTCTCTGTGTATCATATCTGTGCAACCGAATAACAGGTAATGAGTTGCTAAAAAATTGGACGATAGTATACATAGGTAACTTTATTGGCTCAATACTATTAGCGTGGATAGTATTTAAAACAGGATTGTATGCAACAGGAGGAAACGCTCTAGGATTAAAGGCGATTGAGTTAGCCAACAACAAAGTAAATCTCAGTTTCTCCCAGGCCTTTTTCAGGGGCTTAGCATGTAACTGGCTTGTTTGCCTTGCACTCTGGATGGCTTCAAAAGCTGAAAACAATACAGGAAAAATACTTAGTGTAATATTTCCAATAACGGCATTCGTTGCCTCTGGCTTTGAACACAGCATTGCTAACATGTATTTTATACCGATGGGAATTTTCCTCAAAGGAGTAGGAGGCCTAGCATACAATAATGTTGGTGGACTCGTTAACCTAACTTGGGGTGGGTTCATAGCCAAAAATTTGATCCCAGTCACTCTAGGAAATATAGTTGGCGGAGCCTTCTTCGTAGCAATACTATATTGCTACATATATACCGCACAGGAAAACGAAATTAACCCTTTCTTCAATTAGGTGGCTACTGTAATGAACCATACTAATTATAATAAAAGAAAGTACTTCGAATTAAATTAAAAACTAAAATAGAGGGTTTTATTGAAAGGACCTAAATGTCGCTCTGGTCGTAAGTTTTACGGCTTCCTTACTACTGTATTCCGGTTCCCATCCCAATTCTTTCAATTTAGTCATATCTAACTGCATCACTTTAACATCCCCTCTCCACCCTCTTCCACCGTCTACACCGCCAGTTAATTTTATCTTGGCACTCTCATTTCCAGTTTCTTCCCTAACTATATTGGCGATCTCTAAAACATTAATCCTATCCTCGGAACCCATATTGAATATAGAGACCATTTCATCAGATTTTTCCCCAGAAATCAATCCTTTGATACAATCAGAGATGTATAAATAGGACTTTGATTGTGAACCATCCCCCAGCACTTCTAGCTCATGAGGGTTCTCCCGGAGCTTGCCAATGAAGTCGAATATTACTCCATGATCACTTCGAGGCCCAACAACATTTGCCAGTCTATATATATATGATCTTAACCCGTACATCGAAGAATAAGCCGAGATCAATCCCTCACAGCTTAGTTTTGAAGCACCGTAAAGAGAAATCGGTTTCAGGGGTCCATAATCCTCAGGGGTAGGAAACTGGTCAGCATCACCATATATTGTGCTCGATGATGTAAAAACAAGCCTTTGAACATCCCCTTGGTTCCGAATTTCTTCAAGTATGTTAAAGGTAGCTTGGATATTCTGCCTAAAATGGGTTTCAGGGGATGACTTCTTTGCGTCAACCTCAGGGTTTGCCGCTAGATGATAGATAACATCACAATCACTTACAGCATTTTGTACATCTTCAATGTTAAGTAAGTCTCCTTTAATGAACTCGAATCTGGCTTCGTCCAGCCATTTCTCAAAGTTTTCGATCTTTCCTGAGGATAAGTTATCTAAAACTCTAACGGTGTGTCCTTCTTTCATTAGTTTATCTACTAGGTGACTTCCAATAAAGCCGGCTCCACCAGTGACTAGCTTTTTCATTTTCAGTTTAGAAGGATCCATCGATATTATGAATATATTGATTAATTTATCACGAGGGATTGGATTTAGAGTCAAATTTCCATTTTAATTCGAACATACTTCCTAATGCAGATACCACGCCGGGGTGGGAGGTCAAGGCTGCTTCACGAAGAAAAAGAGGAACCCCCTCTTCCTCCACAAGAAATAATGCCTGTCCTTTCCTATTTGGATCCGCGATACATCCTCTGATTTCAACTTTATCAGAGTACCTGATCTCTATAGAATTGGAGATTGTGTGTATTTTTTTTATGTTTTCTTTCTGTTTTATTTTGTCTTTTTTCGAGAGGGTATTGGGTTCACGCATTATAATCTTAACACTTATACCTCTCCCAATGGCAGAGTTCAACTCTTCGTAAACATCTTTCAAGTACTCCATTGCCCTAGTTGAGATCAGGAGGAATTGATCAGCGGAATTATAGATCTTGCGAGTCTCTTCCAGGGAAACATCTCCTACACTGATAATTCTAATTAAGCTCCTTCTAGGTTCAGCTGTTCCAGCCTTCAGATAGATTTCATTCGCTGCATCTACTAAATTATCCTTATATGATTGAACCATTGCCAGTTTTTCTCTAATTTCCTCTCTTGTCGTAGCTATCAAGGCGTCAGAGACCTCCTCTGGAGACAGGGCTGCATAGAATGCTGGCCTCCCTGGTCTTATGATGATCAGACCTTTTTGGCTAAGTTCATCGAGAACCCCATATAACCTGGCCTGAGGTACACCGCTTGCCTTACTTAGTATTGTCACCTTTGTCTCTCCGAGGTACATCAGATGAGCTAGAGTAGAAGCCTGATACTCGTTCAATCCCATGTTTATTAGATTGAACTTAACCTGGTTTATCTGGGGTTCCATTATTATTCCTTAAGTTGTTAATCTTCATAAATAAGACTTATAAGATTAAAAGTTACTATTGCGCAGTAGTAAATAAGGCGTTATTCATGAGAGTTATGATAATGGGTATGGACGGCTATCTAGGTTGGCCACTAAGTATGTACCTTGCAGGAAGGGGTCATGATGTTAGTGGGATAGACAACTTTAGCAGAAGAAAGAATGTGAATGAAGTTGGAAGCTGGAGCGCCACTCCGATACAAGCCATGGAAAAAAGACTAAGTGTTTACAAACAAGAGACTGGAAATGATCTCAAATTTTACAAAGGGGATTTAACAGAAGAGGGGTTTACTGACCTCGTAATAGAGAAAGAAAAACCGGATTGTATTGTACACTTGGGAGAAATACCCAGTGCTCCCTATAGCATGATAGATGTAAGTCATTGCAACTATACTCAGATTAATAATGTAATAGGTCACAACAATATACTCTTCGCGATCAAGAATCACGTGCCTAACTGTCACCTTCTAAAACTAGGAACAATGGGGGAGTACGGAACACCCAACCTTGACATACCTGAAGGCTTCTTCGAGATAGAATACAGAGGAAGAAAAGACAAACTACCATTCCCACGACAACCAGGAAGCTGGTACCATCTAACGAAGGTTCATGATACATGGAACTTAATGTTTGCCAATAAAATATGGGGGATAAGAGCCACTGACGTAATGCAGGGAGTAGTCCACGGTGTAGTGACCGATGACATGTTAAACGATGACCTCTTAACGAGATTTGACTTCGACGAGGTCTGGGGGACAGCAATTAACAGGTTCTGTGCTCAAACAGTAATTGGTCACGAGTTGACCCCATATGGTAAGGGCGGACAGACAAGAGGATATCTGGCACTTAGAGATAGCATGCAATGTTTCACGCTAGCAATTGAAAACCCACCTGACGAGGGCGAGTATAGGGTTTTTAACCAGTTTGATGAGACATATGCAGTAAACGACTTGGCTGAAAAGGTTTCAAAAGTTGCAAAGGAGTTCGGTCTCGAGGGAAAAATATGGAACATACCAAATCCAAGACTTGAAGCTGAGGAACATTACTACAAACCAGATATGAAGCATCTGCCTGATCTCGGATTTAAGCCCACAAAATCCCTTGAAGATGAACTAAGGATTACTATCCCCAAACTGATGGAGTATAAGGATAGGATCGAGGCAAAAAGAGAGACAATCATGCCAAAAATATTATGGACCAAATAACCTTTTTTTATACAATTATCTGGTGATTAGACTTGAAAGTAGGCATAACAGGTGGGGCTGGGTATATAGGTTCCACTCTGGTAAAGAGATTAACAGATATGAACCACGATATAGTCTCCATCGACAATGAGAGCATTGGTTCCTACGAATATCTAATTAAAGAAGAGACTGAGTACACCCAGCTTATTACAGGAGATATTAGAAACCTTAAATTATTAGAAAAATCATGGGAAGGCTGCGATGCAATTGCCCACTTGGCGGCTCTTCCAGGACTAGTTCTATGCAAGAACAACCCCGAGGAAGCGGTCTCTGTAAACATATTTGGTACATATAATGTATTATCAGCTGCGAGAAACCTGGGAATTAACCGGGTTGTTTTCTGTTCAAGTGCGGCGGTTTATGGAGAACCTAGTAAGCTTCCAGTGACAGAGGATCATGAGCTAAATCCACTAAACTTGTATGGCGTAACGAAAATGGCTGGCGAGAAAATTATGAAAGCCTTCCACCTCAATGAGAATATTGATACAGTAAATCTTAGGTTCGGTAATATCTACGGTGTTGGGCTATATACCCG
>WJIV01000266.1 GCA_014730055.1 Candidatus Bathyarchaeota archaeon | reverse complement strand
GGAGAACAAACCTGCACTACGACGACGTAATCCAGTCAATGAAAGGCAGCCTGAAGAGACTAGGACTAGAATACGTCGACCTCTTCCTGCAGCACTGGCCGAATCCAAGGGTGCCACTTAATGAGACGATGAGAGCTCTGGAACATTGCGCGGAGGAGGGTTACACAAGATACATAGGTGTAAGTAACTTCAGCGAGGAACTCATGCGCGAGGCCCAAGGATACCTAGAAAATCACTCTCTAGTTGCCAATCAAGTTGAATACAGCCTCACAGACCAGAAGCCAAAGATGAACCTGCTACCCTACATGCAAAACCACAACAAACTACTCGTAGCCTACACGCCGCTGGCGAAGGGAAAACTGGCTAAACCTGGCTATAAGACATTAGACAAGATGGCCGAAAAATACGATAAGAGCCAAGCACAGATAGCACTCAACTGGCTAATTGCACAGGAGAATGTGGTAGCTATACCAAAAAGTAGCAACCCAGTTCACTTGCTGGATATCGCTGGAGCTATAGAATTTGAGCTTTCCGAAGAAGATGCTCTAAGCCTGGCAGATAGTTTCATATAGGAATATTACGGATACTGCAAGGTATCCGTTACTGGGGTTCCATCCCAAGTATAACCAGTTTTGCTCGCTGAGTCTGCAGTGAAAGTGAAGGTATACCCATTTGACGGAACTTGCCAATACCATACAAAAATTGAGTCGGATCTAAACTGGCCTAGTCCATCAGGTCCTGTGATCTTTACATCATTTCCAGAAACATCTCCGCTCCAGTATCCGCTGACTGTGACATCCTCCAACGGGTTACCACCACCATCCTCGGCTAATACCGTAGCTCTCGCCCAGTACTCTCTTATCAGTCCAAAATACCTAATATTATAATCTCCTACGATGCTCACAAACTCAAGGTGTATATCATTACTAGATATTAAAGTAACCTGAAGCATCTTAAAGTAGCCCCAGTTCCCCTCAGAGTCCTTAGCATGTATCCAGATATTATTTTCTCCGAGAGATAAATCATTACTAGAGAAGGAAGCCTCGATACCCTCCAGCGACGAGTCAAAAATTCCATCTGAAGGATTCAAGCTGGTGCCGTTACCGCTTTGACCTTGAGGCATGGACTCTGATATGAAGTATTCCGCTTCCTGAATCGTAGAGTTGCCATACCATCTGTCATCAGCTATTGCTTCTAGCATAATAGTCTCATCATACTCACATTGAATAGGTTGAATCTTTTGATTGGTAATTATTGGACCGTAACCATCTTCGGTTGTGCCTGTTAGTTCACCATATGTACTTACTGTGATACCCCTCTGATCTCTGGCAACCACCCTGACTACAGGTCTCAGCTGATCTAAGATCCTATCAATCAGGTAGAGAATTCCACCAGTTTCAAGGTCCCCTTCAATTACTGTGCTTGGGGAATCCGGGTTAAGCCTCTCGCTTAGTTCTTGAAGCCTGTTATAAGCCGATACTCTTTCACCCGAGTAATACATGGTCTCGACCTCATCGACTATATCCAATAAGTTATTTTTCGTAGCATTATCATCATTGTCGTCAATCCTAAATACTAAATTGCCAGAACTATCGATGTATAATCTGTATCCCTTGCTTTCTTGGCTATTCCACTTTGTTAAGAGAGTTGTATTTTGCTGAGTGTCCAAATCTACCCAGAGAGAGAAAGTGAACTCCCCCCCTTCTGGGTCTATACTTAGGTGGTTTGATATTTCCATATTCTCGTCCGAATAGAAACCACAGCCGCCATCTATCAGACCTGGATCATTCAATTGATCTCCAGTATAGGTTCCATGATTGGCACTTCCTGTTGAGTCATAAGCGGTACCGGTGGTTTCTTCTAAGTGATGAACTATGTTGAAACCACTCCATAGAGCTACAGAGTTTTGCTCATCGAGAGCAATGGGGTTTCCATAGTACATATCTAACGTTGTATCAGTTTCACTTGAGATGCTTGATACTCGTACCCAGATTAGACTGACTCCTCCAGGGTCCCACTTCTCTATCTCGTAGGGCAGTTCGGTACCAGATTGATTGAATCTTATATCCATACCGGTTGTGTTAGCTAGAGAATAATCGAAGTTAGAGCTGGAAAGTCTAACTAGAACGGGGAAACCGGATAAACTGGAATCAACTAGATCTGAATCTATAGTTAGTGTTCTCTTGTACTGCCATCCGTTCTGATTTATTGTTTCCCTTTCTCCGACAGTTACAAGATCATTCATAATGCTGTTGTATACTGTACTTATCCAATCACTTGACTTCGTGGATTTACAAAATCTGATCTCGTCCATTCTGAGATCGGATCCAGAGCTACCACCTCCAGCGTATAAGGATTGATCATTACTTATGCTGCCATACCCAGTAATATCTTCTGTATCCGCTGGTGCTCCGTTTAGGTAGAGAAAAAGGGAGTTAGTGTCCCTAACTGCAGTAACATGCTTCCATCCATTTCCTAGGTATGATGAGACATCTCTATGGCTGATTAGGCTACCAGGTGGAATATCCGTTATGTTTTCTCGGAGTATGTCAAGATTTCTGGTTATGTTATTAGACTCAGATAAGAAAGTAACAAGAAATGTGCCATTCCCTAGGTTTCTGACTGCTCCGGTACTGGTCTCATTATATGTTTTATGACCCTGGAGACGGTAATTCACCTCAGTCAATACACTTACAAGATTTCGGGGCATCTTTTCTACTGGTTGACCTTCCTCCTTGAGGAACTGGATCTTGAAAGTTGTCTCTCTTCCATCAGACTCTATGAGTTCTAGAAGTTTAGCCTCGAACTCGATGCTTACCTCATCTTCAAGTCCCTCAAACCCCATACTATCCAAAGCAATTGATACATTGGATCTTGCTAGAGAATACCCTCTTCGATCAACAGGATCGTACCATTCACACTCAAACATGGGGATGCTAAAATTTACGCACACACCCGCTGCGGGATTGTTTTTCATAACATCCCTCTGCCAGTCGTCTATTAGATCAAGACCGAGATTCTCCTGTCCCGTCAGCTCATCAAGGCTAGTATAATTCTGGTAGCTGCTGGCTGCTGCTCTCTTGTTCAAGTTGTTGGATGCATCTGCAAGCCCTTTTGTGACCGCTGCCTGGCTACCATAGTATATCTGTGTGGCTTTTTCACGATATTTCGGCTGTGAGAGATTAAGAGGTAGAATTGATGTCTTGATTAATAGTGTAGAGATTGAGAGCATTATGATTACAATACCTAGAACAGAAAGAAGCAGGATCTGTCCCCTTCTTTTCCTCAGTGAATGTCCCCCCTCAATGTGATATCAATACGAAGGATATCATACTTGACTTCATAGATAAGGTCCTCAGCTATCGCCTGGTAGATCTCGTCCAGTTCTGATGCTGAGGGAGCGTAGAAGTACTCTGCTGTTTTAATTTCCTGCAATAGCTCCTCATCAATATCCTCTTTATCACCAAGTCCGATGGTGTAAACCTTTATTCCCATATCATGGGACTCCTGAGACTGATTGAGGGCGTACTCACGAGAGAGAGCTTCCTGACCTGATTGCCCATCATATGTATTGGTTATACCGTCTGAGAGTAGAACTATTATCCAGGATGAATTATACCTCCCGTTAACATCAAACTCCTGGTTAGCATCGTGAATACCCGCGCCTATATCGGTCCAACCATTGGGATTAAGGGAATTTATATCAGTTTTAACGCCTTCATGATTAAATGTTAAACTTGAGTCAACTGTTGATGTAGTAGAGAAACTAACGAGGCCGACTTTATCCGTTGTAACATTAAGTCTGTCTACAAAGTTACAAGAAGCCTCTTTCGCATAGTAAATCTTGTTATTTACATCTCCTTGTATCGCGTCATCCATACTTCCAGAGCGGTCAACAATGAGAACTATGTCAAGCAGGACATCTTCAACCTTGATCAAAGGGTAGGAGAAAGTGTATATTCCCTGAACTGAGACTGTATTCTGATAATCCACAGTCGACCCAGGATCAAGATTGGTGATATTTTCGGCTATAATCTCACCTGTAACCAAGCTTTCTATGGAGACATCGTAAACAACATCAGGAGGAAGAAGTGATTCGATTAATTCTCTAAGAGAAGACTCCCAAAGAGGACCTTGCTTTTCTTTACTAAGTATTAGCTCCTGGTCCTCAAGGGTGTTAAGGAGATTCTGTCCCATGGCTTCAAGGTTGCTATTTTTTGTTGTGTATGTAGATATATTGGAATGAGAGATTACGTAGTGACCCATAAGTATAAGGCTGCACGCTAGAATTGCCTCAAGAACTCGCATCATCCCACGCCTGCTCCTGAGTTTATTTAGTTCCATAGGCTAAACCTCATATTATAGTCAAAACCGTCAATCTTCACGTTCCTTGTAACTACCTCACTATTGTACCCAGATACTGAACCCATGGAAGATTCAATTGTGTTGATAACAAGAGGGGTATCGGGTAGGGTTATTTCATTGCTGTTCACGTTCAAGAGGTAAAGGCATCGACAAGTTAGTTGCTCAGTGTAGATTAGCAAAGAACCAGTATTTGCCGCATCTAATATCTCCATCTTTGCCTTTCCAATTGAGTTTGTCATCTCTGAATCGTAGGTGGCTGGAAGATCTAAATCAAGAAATGCCTCTATATCCTCTTCAGTCAGGTCTTCAACATAAGAACCACCTATATAAGCGGCTGTAACATTTACATTTGAAACAGGTGTACCCCATTGATTCTTAAATCCAACTGTAAAGATGTCTTGGCTATCTCTAGTTATGGACAAATTAAGTAGAGGATAGATCTTAAACGAGAAATAATACTCAGCACTCAACCCCATTAGCTCTCTGAGTCTGACAGGCGAAATATAACCCGGGGTTGTTGGAACAAGTCTTCTAACCTTATCCTTGTCCAGCTTGTACATTTTTAAAGCGTTTTTTGGTGCAAAACCCAGTATCACTGGATCATCAGGTAATTCACCCCAGTTGGACGGTTCACCTTCCGTTAGTAGAATTAAATCGAGTAGTTTTCCAGCTTTTTCTAGACCCTGATCACTCTCAATAAGATTAATCTTATCGTAAACCATATTTGTGGTGTACCTACCGGTCATTCCCAGGATCATACACATGATGATTCCAGCAGCAATGTACTCGAGAGAAGTATTCATCAGGACCCCTCCGAGCTTTCGAGAACACCTAATCCCAAGATGATTGTATCACCTGTTTTCTGACACCAGACAACTAGGTGAGTTGATTCATCTATACTAGCCATATTACTGGTTACATTGTAAGTTATATCGAGACTACTTCCATATCGTGTACTAATGCTTTGGTTGCTATAGATATCGATATATGAGCTCTTGTACCATGGAAGGTCTGCTGTTGAATAAATTCCAAGCGATTCCAACTCTGAAACTACCCTAAGGGCATCCTCATCATAAGCGGACTGCATCTCGAGCAGGGTAATTCTATAGAACCTGTTGCCTATCTCGGAGGGAATATCGATGGTCTTTACTAGGAAAACGTCCTCATCAGATAGCCTGCTTAATACAACAAGATCAATTAGGTTGGAGGATAGATATTCTGACACCTGTCCCAACTGGGCTTGATAGGCTTCCCTGTTTAACTGGGTAAAAAACCCATCATAGTAAGTACCAACAGTGAAGAACATAGTCAAGAGTGCAATTGTTCCAAAGATATGAGGGATTACCACTGAGTCACCCATCTTTATCCCCCTATTACCGATATCTCTATGGATATGGGGTAAAGATTGAGAACGGTAGGTATGGAAGGGTCTCCACCAATTTCACTTAGAAGAACGGACTCACTACCATTTGGTGTCTCAACTGTAATTGTGAAATCTCCACTAAGATCCAATGATATAGGTTCCTCCCGTATCTGGTTCTGAATCATGATAACTGAACTATCAGAAGATGAGAACTCGCCAAAATTAAGCTCAACACAGATAACTTCAAGCGTATTATGAAGAGTGTACTCACCAGTCTGGTTACTAATTAGGAAAATTTTTCCGGTCAGAGAATACTGGACTCTATTATAATCTAAAGTCACTTGGAGTTTTTCCGGCTTTGAGATCTTTATTCTACCGAGTGAGCTGTTACTTAAGGGAGATAAAAGGTAGCCTCCTCCTTGAAGATTATAATCATAGACACCTCCTATTGTTCGTCTACCTGTGAAAGTTAAGGTATTCATGGGGATAGTTTCATTAAGTCTAATCTGGCTGTCTTCCTCGATGATTAGATTAAGCTCTTCGCCAGAACGATTGTAACCCGGTAGTATATTAGTAAAACTAGCCTGAATTACGGAGGAGGATCCCGGCTTGAATAAAAGATCCTCTATCTCACTGTCTATGGAAGTTATAAGATTCTTAGAGGTCTCGAACTCTGACTCTACCATCTGAGCATTTAGAATATCATTGGAAAGATATGTGGCAGTAATAATTACACTTAGTAGGACAGCAGTCAATATAATGGTCGAGAAAACATTAGAGATACCTAAACGTCTAATAAATAACCTCAAACAGCGCCTCCCCCAAGCGTGTTTGTTAGCAGATTTTCGGCAAGCCAAATACTGATGATTGAGATTATAATCAAAATCGTGGAGTGCCTGAAACCAGCTGAAACGCGGTTACTTGAGCTGAGTTTACCACTGGTCAACCCCAAAATGAATGAATGAAGAATTAGTGGAGTAAGTAATACCTTATTTAACATGACTATTGGAATACCTGCACCACCTATGGAAGTCGTGTTCTGGAAAAACTTGAGGAACATAACAGTAGTTCCCGTTAATAACATCGCACCGATGTAAGGGATTAATAGAAGAGGCAATAACAGACTCTTCCTTTCCTGTTCAAGATGCCTAGTTCTTTCCACG
>WJIV01000265.1 GCA_014730055.1 Candidatus Bathyarchaeota archaeon | reverse complement strand
TACTTTAAACAATAAAGAAGAGTTCATGGATGACGACTACATAGTGATAAACTTCTCGGGAAGAGGAGACAAAGACCTGGATACTATTATGAGGAATATTTATGGAACTGACGCGTAAACTGCAACAACTGAGAGAAAAAGGAGAAGGGGCCCATATGCCCCACGTGTACTATGGTGATCCTTCTGAGGAGTTCTCGATGAGACTAATATCAACTCTATCGGAGAATGGCGCCGACATATTAGAGTTTGGAATCCCCTTTAGTGACCCAACAGCTGACGGACCAACCTTTATCGCCGCCTGCGAGAGGGCTCTTAAAAAAGACGTAACCCCTACGAAATGCATCGATGCCATCAGAGAACTTAAATCAGGAGGCCTGGAACTTCCCATAGTTGTAACTAGTTATTATAATATCCTTTACGTTGCAGGAGAAGAGCATTTTTTGAGAAGTTTAAAAGAAGCAGGAGCAGACGCCATAATAATTCCAAATCTGCCTATAGAGGAAACTGGTACGTTACTCTCCAAGGCAAGGAGAACAGGCATCCATATCATTCTGCAAGTAACACAAACCACAACTGGTGAACGGCTGAAAAAAATATGCGAGCTTTCAAGCGGCTTTATCTACGTGATCAACGTCCAGGGAGTAACAGGTTCAAGGGATCAACTGAGTCAATCTACAATAAAGCTCATTGAGCGAGTGCGAAGCCACACGGACACACCAATCCTTGCAGGGTTCGGCATCTCAAAGCCCGCTCATGCTAGATCAATAATAAAGGCAGGGGCTGATGGCGCCATAGCTGGGAGTGTGTATACAAAAATATACGAGAAGTATATCAATGAACCAGACTTAGCACTTCCCGAAATCTCTAGGCTTGCGAATCAAATGAAAAAAGCTTGCAGCGAAGGTACACTAAAAAGGGATTAGCTACTTAATTATATCATTTGTTAATAAAAACCTAAATTATTCTGAAACTAATGTTTCATAAACTTGGGTTCTATACAACAAGATTACCTATTATATTATCCTTCTGAGGCCCAGTCGTCGATGGTGCCTTTTGCCCTACCCGTCTCCCCGGCTCTGTTTAACGCAATCTTGCAGCTTAGGGGCCCTATTATCTCGAAGACGAATATTGATGCGGTGATGACGTTCAGCACTGTAAATGCTAAAGCTTCCCCCTCTGGTCCCAGAATTATGAATCGGTTATATGCCTCAAGTGCTAGACCAGCTGCTACTCCTGCCTGTGTTAATAGCCCCAATCCAATATTTCTACATACCAGGGGATCAGCCCCACCCAGGTTTCCTCCGAAGGATGCCCCAAAGTACTTACCAAGGCTCCTCAATACGATGTATAGGATACCCATCACACCGATGTATGGTAAGACCGCTATGTCGAATTTTGCTCCGATCAAAGTAAAGAACAGTACGTATACCACAGGTCCAGCCTGCTCAATTGTGTACCTTATCTTGTAACCATGTTCCGGCCTCCTGTTAACAAGGACAAGCCCCATAGCCATGGTAGAAAGGATGAGGGACAGGTGAAGCATAAGCGAAATGCCAACCGTAAACAGTATGAATCCGAGGGAGAGAGCCATTGCATCATGTTCCCTCGTAACCCGGGAAAGCAACATATCAAGCACAAGACTGAGTAATACCCCTAGAACAATAGAACCAAATATTTCATAGACGGGAAAAGCCAATAACTCGAATAAGCTAATACTGCCTGCATTCTTGAGGTTACTCTCCACAATGCCTGCAGAAAGATAAAACATTATAAGAGCAAGTGCATCATCCAGACCGATTACAGCCAGCAGACTCGTAGTCAAAGGACCCTTGGCATCATATTCAGCGATGACATCAACTGTTGCAGCGGGTGCTGTCGCAGTAGCTATAGCTCCAAATAGCAAGGCCATATTATGGTCTCTGGTGAAAACATATAACCCAATAGACACAAACGTAAAAGTGGAAAAAGACTCAGAGAATAATATGCTAACAATAGACCTCCCCATCTCCTTAAGTTCCTCTGCCTTGAGATGGCTTCCTATATCGAATCCTATCAGCCCCAAAGCGATTTGGCTAATGAAAACCAATTCCTTCGAGAGTGTAGCGGGGACCAAGTTCAGGAAAGATGGACCCAATACTAATCCCGCTGAGATAAACCCAACTATCTGAGGCACTCCAATTCTCTTGAAAAGTCGACTACCTAAGAATGAAAATATAATAATAAACCCAATAATTGTTATTGTGTTTAATTCCGGTAAACCTAGTTCAAGACTCACTATATTTGATAAATTTGCAGAAATAGCTGAGAGACTAAAAAACCCATCTACCCCCAAGCTCCCGCTAGAGTCATATAATGAGAAAATCATAAAACCAGAAACTAGATCATATAATAAAAACTTTCACAATGTTAATATTTACTGATAATTAGATTTTTAAAGGCATTACTTTCATCAAAATAATACTATAAAAAAACTTTTCTTAATTTCGATGCTAAAATACACAAATTGTAATTCTGAATATTAGATCATCAAGGAACATTGACCAGAACACCTGGAGTCACTTGTATTCGACAAGGCTTTAACTTTTTTTTCGATATTCTCTCCAAATCTTAACTAACCTCTTAAAAACCAATGACTCAAGAAAAAGCATAAACAAGAAACAAACAATTTGTATTTTGTAAATTTAGAGCCGGGCGAAGGATTCGAACCTTCGTGCTACCGCTCTGCAGGCGGTCGCCTAACCGCTCAGCCAACCCGGCACTCCTACTATAACCCCAAGGGCGATATATAATATAAAACATACAATACAACAAAATACAGCTAAACACTAATCAAATCAAGGGAAATTTCCTTAATCAGGTTTTTCACAATTTAAAATGAACAAACGAACAAACGACCCCACCGGGGGGGGGGTACTGGTCACGTGAAATATAGTTTATTCAGCCGAAATGAACCAGGGACTCAACCCATTTGGATTAGAAATATCACAAAAAAGTTCTTGTTACATTACGAAAACGTGATCTTAGCCACAAAAACATTGTTATTAAACACTGGACACTTGATTACCTCTGATAGTTGAAAAAAGATGTTTCTATGACGGGAATCTATTACACCTCAAGAATTCTTTACTCTATTATTGGGTATATATAGCAATATGTAGAAACCGGAAAAGAGAACAACTTTTAAGTTATGTATAACTAGCAGAATTGGTCTAAGATGAGTGAAGACAACATTGTATATATCGGACGAAAACCTGCCATGACCTACGTCATGGCGGTGCTGGCCACCTTTAACAACCAGGAGACTGACAAAGTTCTCATAAAGGCCAGAGGCAGAGCCATAACAACCGCTGTCGACGTGGCGGAGATCACCAGAAACAGGTACCTTACAAGCTTGGAGAAACCCACGATAGAGATAGGAACCGAGGAGGTAGAGGACGGTGATCAGAAAAGGAACGTCTCCTCCATGACCATCGCCCTAAAGAAAGGCGAAGGAGCAGAAGAAGAGCCAGTAGCGGAGGAGGAAGAGACGCCTTCCAGCGACGTTTCAAGCATCAGCGGAGTAGGAGAGGCGACAGCCAAGCTACTGGAGGACGCGGGTTACAGCGACGTCGAGGGGGTCAAAGAGGCGACACCCGAGGAACTCGCGGAGAAGACGGGTCTATCAGAGAAACAGGCCTCGAACATAATTGAGGCAGCGAAAGAGGTCTAGACCCCAAGAAACAAATATACTTCTATCATCCAATATTCTCCTATGAAAGTATTACAGTTACACTGTTCCAGTTTTAACTATGAGGTAACGAAGGAAACACCCGTAGCAGAGAGACCTGCCAACCCCAAGGCGGGAGAGTACGAGAATATACTCGTCTGTTTTACATGCTACGAGAAAAGTGACGAGAATAGACACCAGGAGATAATCCAGGGCTTCGTCGAAAATATAAAGACTGACACAGGCAGGATAGGATGCAAAAACGTACTCCTCTACCCCTACGCACACCTGAGCCACGAGCTAGGTAGCCCAAGAAAGGCCAAGGAGTTTCTCAAAGAACTAGAAAAAAGGTTACAGGTCGAGGATCTTACAGTACATAAAAGCCCCTTCGGGTGGTACAAGTCATTTGGTCTCTTCTGCAAGGGCCACCCGCTGGCAGAGGCTTATCGGGAGTATTAGGGAAAGACCTTACCCGGGTTCATTATCTGGTTAGGGTCAAAGAGGTTCTTTATGCCCTTCATGAGCTCCACCTGCTTGGGCCCAACTTGTCTCTCAAGATAATGCTTCTTAGTGTATCCCAGGCCGTGCTCCCCGGATATCGTGCCCCCCATCTCAAGAGCGAGATCGATGAGATCACTCAGGGCGGCCTCCATCCTCTCCGGCCACTCATCATCGGGGGTAGCCTCAAGCTTAATTATATTATAATGTAGGTTTCCATCCCCTGCGTGCCCAACGGGTACGAGAAGGACCTCTCGTTCAGATTCTATCTCCACGGCCCTCTCGATGTACTCGGGGATCTTGCTCCTAGGAATGCAGATATCCGCCTCGTCCAGAACATACATTGCAAGATAAGCATCAAAAAGGCACTTCCTTGCCTCCCAGATCTGCTCCTGTCTTCTCTCGGTATCAGCAATGTATGCGTCTACCGCTCCCATCTCTAGGCACACCTCACCGGCTGTCATAAGCTCCCTCTCCAGCTCCTCCTCTGTATTGGCCTCCACCGCAACTATGAGGTAGGCTGGATGCGAGTTGTCCGGAAGCTCTGTCTCCAGGTACTTCTCAGCTGTGAGAACCGCGTGCTGTGGCATATACTCCAGACCGAATGGAAGAATCTTCTTCTCAATAATCTCCGATACCGCGTTTGCTGCGTCTTTCGTCGAGTTGAAGGGAGCATAGATAAGGGCCGTGTGTTTAGGCTTAGGTATCAGCCTTAGGGTTGCCTGAGTAACTATACCCAGAGTTCCCTCACTGCCAATGTAAAGGTCAAGTAGCGAGTACCCTGTGCTGTTTTTCACGTTTTTACCGCCCAAGTTAAGTATCTCACCAGTTGGGGTTACGACCTCAAGGGCGTTAACAAAGTCCCTTGTGACGCCGTACTTCATGGCCCTCATGCCTCCTGCGTTAGTCGAGATGTTACCGCCAATGCTCCCGCTTTCCTGACCGGGATCAGGAGGATAGTAGAGTCCCCTCTTCTCTGTCTCCTCATGGACCTCGCTGATAAACACTCCTGGCTCCACGATGATCATGAGGTTCTCCTCATCGACCTCAACTATCTTGTTCATATTCTCAAGGCTCAAGGCTACCCCACCGTATACGGGGTGTGAGGCCCCGCTCAGACCGGTGAGTGAACCTTGGGGGGTTATTGGTATCTTGAATTCATTTGCTAACTTAACTACCTTGGAGACTTGCTCGCTTGAACTGGGTTTTATTACAACTTGTGGCAGATGGGGTTCCAGGGGGCTCTCGTCTATAGCGTGTTTCTCCAGCTCCTCGGAGTTATCGTAGGTGTTATCCGCGCCGACAATTGCCCTGATCTTTTCAAGTACCTCGGGGGTCAGATCTCCGTACTTAACTGCCATTACTGTTCTCCTTTATCTTCTCTATCAATCGCGGTATGACCTCATAAAGATCCCCTATAACTCCCAGATTAGATATCCTTAGGATGGGGGCATTCGGGTCCTTGTTAATAGCAATGATCACATCACTGGTCTTCATACCAGCCTGGTGCTGTACAGCCCCGCTTATACCGCTGGCAATATAGACCTGGGGCCTCACGGTACGCCCACTAAGGCCAACTTGATGCCTGTAATCAATCCATCCCTCATCCACAGTAGGCCTGCTGGCTCCAACTGCAGCATCTAGAACCTCGGCTAGCTCCTGGATAAGCTTAAATCCCTCTGGGTCACCAAGACCCAGACCTCCTGAGACGATAATATCCGCCTCCGTAATACTTACCTGCTCCTTGGCCTCCTGGAACTCTAACAGCTTAATCCTGTCCGTCACTGCATCAAAGTTTACCTGATTATGAACTATCGCACCACTTGGAGACGCAACATCTTCTGCCTCGGGGAACATCTTGTACCTAACGGTAGCCATCTGGGGCCTACTGTTAGGAGTGACAATCGTAGCCATGATATTACCACCATAAGCTGGACGGGTCTGTCTCAGAAGACCAGTCTCAGGATCTATATCCAGACCAGTGCAGTCAGCAGTTAACCCGGTCTCGATCTTAGCAGCCACCCGGGGCCCGAGGCTCCTACCTAG
>WJIV01000038.1 GCA_014730055.1 Candidatus Bathyarchaeota archaeon | reverse complement strand
GCCATCTGGTCCACCCCTCGTCGGCATTACCTCCCCAGTATCTCTGATACATACCAATACGTAACATATCCAAGGGCTTGCTCTCTACTTTTTCAGGAGCCGTATAGAATCTAAGATGTAATCTACGAGCCAGTTTATCAAGATCTTTCTCAAGCTTCTTGTTTCTTGGGATGTAAAAGCTTCCAGCATTAAAACTGCCCTCCTCAGTTATCACAGGTTCAGTTAGCCTATGGACCTTGATGTCCCTTCGAAGTATTCTATTTATAGCCTTGAAGGTATCATTCGCCTTGGTATCTAACAACCAGCCGTTGGGGGCTTCATCTGGAGTACCACCTCTAGGATACCTTATGCTGCTTAGGGTCTCGAAGCTGCCAGAGAAGGGTTTCTCAACCTCGTGCAATCTAACACCCATGAATTCCGCTATTGTGTATGTTGAGAGGTCATAAGGAACAACCGGGGTTCCATCTGGTTTTTTACTAAAGGCTCCGACATGATAGAAGGTTCTTTTGAGTAAGCTGACGATATAGGGTCTGCAGTGCTGGCTAGCAAAGATAACATAGGTTCCACGGGGATAGCTGACCCCATCAGCCACGAACTCCCTAGTACTGCGGCTTATCTCGACGCCTACATCCATAAGAGTCTTCAATAGCTTATAGGCTGTGAGTTCATCATGTTGATCTGGTTTCAATACAAAGGCAAAAGGTGGCTCCTCTAGGCCCTTCTCGTAGGCATTCATTGCTTTTTTGTACATGTTACGAAGGATCATTTCTCTGAACCTCGAGGCAGCTCGAAGTGTACCATAAGCACTAATTTTTTGTTGCTCTACGATCTCTCTGAGAGTCCACCATCCGCCCTCCCATGGGTGTGGAAAACCCATCTGCGTTCTATATTCAGGTCGTCCTCTCCGCCCCGGTTGTAGCTGATGATAGTGAATGTACAGGGGGCTTGCAAGTTTCGCGCTGGCTGATTCTGTCAGCATTCCGCATATATTATGCCAGCAAGGAACATAGTTGAAGGTTGGCATAAACTCACCTGGATAGGTGGCAGCTGATTCAACGCCGTATTTACCATCATTTTCTAAGAGTACATGGGTGAGGCCACCGTAAAGCTCCTGCTCGGTCCAGATGAGGGGATCGACCTTTTCATCTATGGGGTTAGCAAAAGGAGGTATATAGAATCGTGCTCCATAGCTACCCATGTGATGGAAATCAATGTAAGCCTGAGGGAACCAAGTTCTGTACATTAGCTGGCTTACCATCTGGCTCTCAACCATATTGTTGTTAATAGCATCCCTGTTGTTGTCATGTCCGGTATACTTATGGTAAAGACCAGGTGGACTACAGCCCTCATATTCTGTTCCAAGGTATTTATCGTAAAATTCTTTGACCATTATCTGTCCATCAGGGTTGAAGCAAGGGACTAGCAAAAGTACAGTATTCTCTAATATCTCCTTGTTCTCCGGTAAGGTTATCAGCTCGTAGGCAAGCTCAGGCGCCATCTGAGTTCCTCCCACCTCACTCGCGTGTATACTCATGGTCATAGATACTACGGTTTTCCCTTCAGCTATGATCTCCTCTATCTGCTCCTCAGGTACCTCTCTAGGATGCCCGAGCTTCCAGCTCATATCTCTTATCTCTTCAAGTTTCTCCATATTTTCCGTTGATGTGATGATGGCTAGGAGGAAGGGATTTCCCTCGGTACTCTTACCCAGTTCCTCTATTTTCACCATTGGTGAATTGTCCAGTAGCCAGAAATATTCAACGATCTTATCCCAGTGGGCGAGCTTCCTGTCCTCACCCATAAGGTGGCCGAAAAAATCCTCCGGTGTTACTATATTCGAAGACATTAGAGAAAAATTGGGAAATTCGTATTAAAAACCATTCATAAATATGAGAGCGAATTCACTACAGGCGATGAAAAACGTAAATTTTCAAGAAGTATCAGAAGAGCATTGAGTATGTGTTAAATCCAGTACCCTAACTAGTATACTGATAATTATGGTTTCAAGAAAAGTAAGGATCGAGGACCTTAGTGAGTTCAAGTTTATATCAGATCCACAGATAAGTCCAGATGGAAGAAAAGTTGCCTTCGTTCACACAGCTATAGATTATGAAGAGGATGATTACATCAAACACATCTGGATGCTTGATGTGGAAACAGGTGAGAAAGATCAGTTTACCTACAGCGATGGAAAGGATTCGAATCCTCGCTGGAGCCCAGATGGCTCAAAACTACTATTTCTATCGACGGGAAGAGAGTCTGATAAGAAGAATCAGCTATATGTAATGCCAGTTTCCGGTGGCGAGGCGAGACTAATAGCTGAACTGGAGACAGGTATTTCAGACCCTAAATGGGGGCCAGACTCGAGGACCATTTTATTCACAAGCAGAGTCTGGGAACCAGAGGAACCTGAGACAGATGTCGTGGTTGTGAGGAGGATGTTCTACAAACTCAATGGCGTTGGTTTATTTGCGGGTAAGAGGGTTCATCTCTTCAGAGTGGAGATTGGGAAAGAGCCTGTACAGCTCACTAAGGGTGAATTTGATATCGAGGGTGCCTGCTGGAGTCCTGACGGCGAGAAGATAGCTGTCGTGACAAATCTTGAGGAAGATGCAGATATGACCCATGTGAGACATATCTATGTAATGCCTTCTAGCGGAGGTGAGTTAAAGAGGATAACAAGAGACCGGCACAGCATTAATGCTATATCGTGGAGTCCCGACGGGGAGGAGATAGCTTATCTTGGTGATGATTTCCACGCCAGAGGGGCGACTAACACGGATATCTGGCTAATATCCTCAGATGGGAGTGCACCAGTAAACGTGACTGAAGGATTTGACCGCAGCCTTGGCAGAGGTGTAGGCAGCGACCTAAGGGTATCAAGTCAAAACCCTAGCCCCGTGTGGGCTCCAGGTAGTCGTATCCTATACTTCCTAACAGGTACAGTCCCAAACTCCAATGTGTACAGGGTTGACAAAGAGACAAGGGTTGTTGATCAGGTTACTAAGGATATTACTGTGGATAGCTTCAGCTTCTCGGAAGACTTCAAAGTTATGGCTTTCAATGCTATGACTTCTACGCAACCCTGCGAGCTATACATACAAGAGGGTAAGGTAGCCAGAAAAGCCACCGAG
>WJIV01000264.1 GCA_014730055.1 Candidatus Bathyarchaeota archaeon | reverse complement strand
GTATGTGTAGATCGATGCACATTTGAGGCGAGAAAACTAGAGGATGGAGAATTAGTCTACGATGAAACCCATTGCTTCGGATGTGGTTTATGCGTCTCAACCTGTCCTACAGAAACAATAAAACTTATCCAACGTGAATAGGACATATGGAGTTTCAGGAATTCTTACTATCACATATTAAGCGAAGACCTCTAATGGAGGTCAGAGATGTCTATAAGCTCCTATATCAGGGAGTCTTCGGTGTGGGGCATATAATGAGTGAGAACGCTAAAGTAAGACTCGAAGAAGAGGCCCATAGAATTAATCTGGAGGATCATTTGTGGGAGCCACTTTTCGAAGTTGCTAATCCAGAAGGATCAATTGTTAGGGTTAACTTAAGACCCTACATGCGAAGTGAGGGAGATCTTGATTGTCTGTACGATATAATGATTGAGTCATCTAAAATTGAGGGTGAACAAGATAAGTTCATTGAACTCTGGAGGAAATTCAAGAAACTGAACATTGAAGAAAATTTGGGCTTCAATCAAAATGAGATCAGGTTATTCGATGAATCAATCGAACAAAGAAACATTAAGCCCCATCATCACACAGAAGCATATAGACAGGCTTACTATCCAGCATATAGAGTGGTAGACTTAGAAATCTTCGAAGATAGAACTTACATTCAAGTAAGACTATAATATATGAGATTAGTAGAAATAATCAGAAAGATAAGAATAGATAATCCAATTAAAAAAAAATAGATATTTTAAAGATGCTATTAGATTAATAATTTTTACATATTTAGAATGTTTTCGTAAAAAAGATAATGAGGTATTTTCTCTATTATGCGGTTTTCTGAAACATTAGAGATTGATTGTTCCACCAGGTTGTAAGATTATGACCTCTGTATCACAATTTGATTCTACTTTTTCTTTAAAATCCGCTGGATCAGTATCCCATATATGCATTGGAACGGCCTTATTCGGGTTGATCTCAATAACAGCATCAGCAGCTTCTGTGTTGTCCATGGTATATGTTCCCCCACTTGGGACGAGCATTAGATCAATGTTCTCAAGTTCTTTCATCTCGTCTATGAAATCCGTATCTCCAGTGTGATAAATTGTCTTTCCTTCAGAGGATAACAGATAGCCTACACCTATTCCTTTGGGGTGATAAGGTGTTCCGGGGCTCCTGAACCGCTTAAAGTTGTAGGCCTGCACTGCTTTGATTTCTATGCTGTCGAAGGTCTCTGATTCTCCTGGTTTTAGTGTCTTCACTTCCATGCCTAATTTTTCGCCGCACTGCTCAGGGGCGATAAAAACTGTTTTCTCTCGACTTGCTTCCTTTACTTTTTCTGGCTTGCAATGGTCGTCGTGGTGGTGTGTACTTAGGATGAGATCCGCTTTCTCCATATATTCCCCTTCGTAGGGATCCAAGTATATTGTCTTTCCTTGGGTTTTTATCATCCATGATGCGTGTCCTAACCATCTTATCTCCATAATTTTCACCGTGTATTGAATGGTTTTTACTGTTTTTAACCTTACTCGACTTCAACAGACTCGAATGATGAGAGGTATGCTAAGCCAAAAACAACTCTTAGAGCACTGCTTATGAAGAGTCCCTCGTTGAGGCTGTCAAGTCCCTGAAGGATATTATCCACCACGTATCCGCTTATATTGCTTCCAATGAAGCTCGCTAGCCCAAAGGCTGCTGTACTGCTCGCCAGATAGGTTGCTCTTAGCTCACTGGGCGCTAGGTCAATAATGTATGTTGATTCGCTACTCATCCACGCTGCCATCCCAAGCCCGAGGAAAAGCTCAGCTAAAGCAATGTGCCACCACTGACCAGCAAGGGCATAAGATACGGGTGCTACAGCCATAATTACTCTGCTGAACACGATTACAGGTCTTCTCCCTATCTTGTCCATGTATAAACCAAGTCTTCTCTGAGTAAGAGTGCTGACTAGACTGCTTGTTATACTTAAAGTGCTTATCTGCCATACCCTCATCTTAAGCCTGTAGGTGATAACCATGGGGAAGAGTGGCCAGGCAAAACTCATCACCGTACCATACATAAAGTTGAGGATAAGATAACGGGTTAACCTGGGGTCTCTCATGAGCTTGTCAAGTTGAAGACTGCTCATAGTTCCTTTGGGAGGCTTCTCCTGAGTAATTAGGACCAAAAAACCCGAGATAAGACTCGTTACAGCCGCGAGAGATAGGACAATTCTGAAGCTCTGGATTGTGGTCTCACCCTCCTGTCCTATACTGATTAAGAAGGCAACGATCATGGCTATGAAGCTGCCTGCCTGACTTATACTATTCACCAGACCGATGATCTCCCCTCTAGTCTTCTCTGTCGTGTAATCTCCCAGTAGGCTCCTCCATGTTGGAATAGACATGCTATTGAAGAAGCTGCTTAGGATTACAAGCCAGATAAGTTGGGCAGGTTCATCAAAGTACAATAGAGCGGAAATTGCCCCAGAGTTTAAGAACCTCCCAGCAGCAATGAACTTTTTCTTACCATATTTATCTGCGAGCCTTCCAAACACGAGCTGAAATAAATTTGCACTAAGAGCCTTGGCTCCTTGAAGAAACCCCATCTGGTTTACAGATGCACCGGCAGCAGCAACGAGGAGGTTGTTAAATCTGTTGTTTAAACTATCGCTGAACATCTGTGAAAACCCAGTTGCCATGAGCTTACGGCTAGTGGGTATAGGCTCCTCTTCCAGCTCCGTCATTTCAGCCTTTGGGAATCCACTGAATGGTATAAACTTACTGGTAACCTCAAGACAATATTAACAGTAATCTTTGGGGAAGATTCTTAAACAAGATGGTATTTATACTTGAGACGGCGCGGGGGTTCCCGAGTGGCCAAAGGGGTCAGGCTTAGGACCTGATGGATTAGTCCTCCGTGGGTTCGAATCCCACCCCCCGCATCTTTCGATGAGTTTTCCTAAAAAGTTGAGGTAATGATAAAATAATCGATAAAAATATTGGGAAGGATTTGCTGTTGAGATTTCCACAGGAAGTAATTTTCGGATCCCACCTCTACACCAATAATGTGGGGGTCTTAAATTAGATTGAGCTTGGATAAAAATCATCGATTCGGCTGGTTGTTTAATCACAATATAAAGTAGCT
>WJIV01000263.1 GCA_014730055.1 Candidatus Bathyarchaeota archaeon | reverse complement strand
TTGAGAAACCCTTCTCTGGCAGCTTCGAGACCCTAAGCAGCATAAGGTATCCTAGAGGTGGTACTCCAGATGAAGCCCCCAACGGCTGGTTGTTAGATACCAAGGCGAATGATACCTTCAAGGCTATCAATAGAATACTTCGAAGGGACATCAAGGTCCATAGGCTAACTGAACCTGTGATAACTGAGGAGGGTAGTTCTAATGCTGGAAGTTTTTACATCCCAAGAAACAAAAAGCTTGAGAAAGATCTTGATAAACTTGCTCGTAGATTACATCTTAGATTTTATGCGGCTCCTGAAAAAGTAGAGAGCAAGCCCTTGGATATGTTACGTGTTGGTATGTATCAGAGGTACTGGGGAGGCAATGCCGACGAGGGGTGGACCAGATGGCTTTTGGAACAATTCAGGTTCAGGTATCGAACCTTGATGGATGAGGACATACAGAAAGGTCGGCTTGCAAAGAAGTACGATGTTATCATAATTCCAAGTGACTCGAAGGAGATGATACTTGGAAAGGACGTCGAAAAATACTATGAGGAAAGATGGGGCAAGGGATTCACGATGCCAAACTATCCTCCTGAGTATCGTAGTGGGTTGGGTGAGGAAGGCGTTGAGAAACTCGAGGAATTCGTGGAGGAAGGGGGAACTCTCATCACTTTTGGGGATGCCTGTAACTTTGCCATTGAGGAGTTTGATCTGCCAGTGGAGAATGTATTAAAAGATGTTAGTCAGAAGGAGTTTGTCTGCCCGGGTAGCACTCTTCATGTTAATGTTTATGAACACGAACTTTCGGAGGGGATACAAGAAGATCTGCTTATTGTTTTCAGGCATCACCCTGCCTTTGCTGTGAAACCCAGGGTAAATAATGATGAATACAAAGTTATTCTCAGCTACCCTGAAAAAAGGATCATGGAGAGCGGCTGGCTCACTGGTGAAGAGCATCTCAGTAACAAGGCAGCTTTAATTGAAGCTAAGAAGGGCAATGGAAGAGTCATTTTATATGGGTTCCAGCCCCAGATGAGAGCTCAGACTGATGCCACTTTCAAACTCCTCTTCAATGCTCTTCTTGGTTAATAATCCAACCTTATTTTGTCTGAAAAATCTAATTAAAACGAAGACGTTTTATACGCCACCTGAGTAGCTTAAAGGATTCGTGATTAAGTATGTCTGCAGAGAAGTTCGCGAAGAAGGAGATCCGTGATATCCTGGAAATGAGAGGAGCAAGCACCAGGTCAAGTGTTGGACCAATTGAGGGGCTAATCAACCTAGGAGCCGGGGACCCAGACTTCAACCAACCAGAGATCATAAACAAGGCTGTTTACGAAGCTATGAAAGAGGGTGAGACCCACTATAGCTTCACTGGAGAGCCTGAATTTAAGGAAGCCATTGGCAATTATTATAAAAAATATGGCGTAGAGATAGATCCAAGGAACCAAGTAGTAATCACCAGCGGAGGCAGTCAGGCAATCTTCCAGGCCTTCGGGGCTGTACTGAATCCTGGTGATGAGATCCTAATTATGGACCCAGCCTACCAAGGGTATAACGCTCCGGCCGCATACTTTGGTGCAAAGCTGACCCGCGCTAAGCAGAGAAAAGATAGAAATGGAATTTTCCGACCAGATTTCACAAACATAGAGAATGCCATAACCGATAAGACAAAGGCGATTCTGTTCTGTAACCCTGATAATCCAACTGGGACTGTCTGGACGGAGGAAGAACTCTCTAAACTAGCAGAGATAGCAGTTGAGAAAGATATCGTTGTAATGGCTGATGAGATCTATACCGAGTTCACCTGGGGTGATCACAAACACAAACCAATAATTAACCACCCGGGAATGTGGGAACGCACCATGGTACTCATGAGCTTTAGCAAGACCTTCGCATGGACTGGATGCCGAGCTGGCTACATCATCGCAGGACCAGAGCTAACAAAGGTCATAGCAAGCGTCCCTGTTGGGATATGCAGCGTGCCAGTGCCATTCCAAAAAGCAGGAGTAGTTGCCCTCGAAGAAGCCTGGGACTTTGTTGATGATATGAAAAAAGCCTACAAGAAACGTGTCGACTACATGGTTGAGAGGCTAAATGCGGTAGAGGGCGTATACTGCGCTCACCCCGAGGGAACATTTTACGTCTTCCCAGACATCAGTGAACTAGGCGTACCCAGTATGGACTTCGCACTCAAGCTATTTGAGGAGAAGAAAGTTCGATGTGCACCAGGTACACAATACGGTGAGAACGGTGAGGGACATATTAGGTTCGCACTGGTTAGACCCCTCGAGGATCTAGAGGAAGTTTGTGACAGATTTGAAAGCTTTGTCAAAAACCTACCTCCAGGAGTCCCTCCCGCGGTACCATAACCCTTCATACATTTTTTAAAAAATTATGAGCCCAACATTTTTTTGTGATACCTCTTCCCATTTATTAGTATGTTCGATAAGATTCTAGTTGGCGTAGATGGCTCGGAGCCGTCAATCAATGCTGCTGATTATGCCGCAGAACTTGCAGAGGAAAAAGGCTCAGAGTTGATATTGATAAGTATCGCACCTGAGGTTCCTATTCTTGCAGGTTCCCGATCAGTATCAGAGAGAGTGCCTGAGCTTCAGAGTGAGTTAGAAAGAGAAAGGAAAACCATGCTTGAGAATCAGAAAGTTAGACTGAACGAAAAATTCCCTGAATTGAAGATAACAACCGTTGTGGGAACTGGCTCACCAAGTAGAAATATTGTTGAGTTGTCAAGAAATGAGAATGTCGATATAATAATAGTTGGAAACAGGGGAAGAAGCGGGGTAGCAACCTGGATGTTGGGTAGCGTAAGTCGTGATATTGTCGAGAGCTGCACGGTTCCCGTACTCGTGGTTAAGGATCAGAGGTACTGTGAGATTCATTAGATTTCTCCATAAGCTCTATACCGATCTTTACCCCATCCAAAGCGTTCTCAGCATATGCATCCACGCTTAACTCATCAGCAAGTTCACTACTTGTGGCTGCCCCACCAATTATGATCTTAACTTTGTCTCTAAGCCCT
>WJIV01000037.1 GCA_014730055.1 Candidatus Bathyarchaeota archaeon | reverse complement strand
TGAGATTAGCAATACCCCCTGTGCTCTGTTCGCCCTCAGCCTCCATGTAAGCTAGGCGACCTTTGATGATCGCTTTTTCTTTAATAAACTCCTTTAACTGAGCCATCTCCTCTAGACATGCAATGGCAAGATCAACGACCCCCTCAATTCTATGGGGGTAACTAAATTGGGCGAGAGCATCCATCACCCGTCTCTTGAAATCTATGGTCTGGTCCATGCTAAGGGCGTGTGTCAGGATCTGGGCCTCGTGTTGAGCGAATTTACGGTCCATTTTGGCAAGGATCTCTGATCCTAGGGGGCCATTCTCAAACATGTCACTTATTGCAGCGTAAGCAGCTATTCTCGCCCCTTCTCTGCCCAGAGCTTCTCTGAATTTTTGGTAAACTAGTACTCCTGCACAGTCTCGAGTATCTAATGTGATGTTGAATCCATTTTGTACAAGTCTCTCCATTAGATCTGGGCTCATCTGGTGATGGTCGATTATGTTTACCTCTGAGAAATCTTTGATTCGCATAAGCTCAGGCTCTAGCTCATCCCTTATGTTAAGATCACATAAATAGAGCATATCAGTAGGGGGCTGGACATATTCTAAGGCCGTATCAAAGTTATCATAATTGGCTAAATATACGCTACAGTCTGTCATTCTTTTCAAGAAAGCGCCGCATGTTAGGCCATCTACATCATCACCATGTACTATTGCATGAACAGTCATCAGTTTAACTCCAGATTCCTATAAGTTACGAATGGTAACTAAAAAGTCTAGTAGCCCTTATCTGGATTACATACGTTTAGGAGCATCTCACCATTTACGTATCTTTCCAGGTTCTCAGTGAAGATATCGATAACCCGGTCTCCGATATATGGGCTACTGTGACTATCATGGGGGATTACGAATACATTTGATAGATCCCAAAAAACATGATCATCAGGTAGAGGTTCTTCTTCAAATACATCAAGGTAAGCACCCGCGATCAGATTATCCTCAAGAGCAGATAACAAAGATGGTTCATGAGCGATCTTACCCCTCCCAACGTTGATGAAATAGGCTGTCTTCTTCATAACCTGGAACTCATCCATTCCTAACATGTGCTCAGTCTCAGGAGTAAGAGGAGCAGCGACCACTAAGTAGTCTGTTTCGGGTAGATATTCCTTCAGTTCGCTTACTGGAAAAACCTTATCCACGTTTTTTACCGGTTCTATTCTCCTCTTGGTCCCGATAACCTTCATATCAAAAGACTTGCTTAGGTGGGCTACTCTCTTACCGATGTTCCCGAGACCAATTATCATTACTGTCTTGCCCATTAACTCATCAGCTTTTACTTGGTTCCACTCATGCTTTGCTTGGTCTTTTCTTCTCTGCTTGAACCTCTTGGCCTGTTGAAGCATAGCTGCCATGACGCTTTCAGCTATTGGGATAGTGTGTAAACCTGGAGCATTTGTGAGGGTTACATCTCCTCTCACGATCTCTGGTGTGATATTGTCGCTAAACCCGGTGCTACATAGTTGAACCCACTTTAAGGATGAGGTGAAGAATTTTTGATAATCTTCCCAATCTAATTCACCAGGGTAATGGGTCCTGTTTCCTCCTTCAGCGAGAACTATCTCTACCCCGCTTGATCTATCCACCTCATCCGCCGGGATCTCAATTAATTCAATATCAGGACTAATCGCTAGAATGCGCTGCTTGTGTTTCTTCTTGAGCCAATTCCCATCGGGTCTCGGGAACTGGTAACCTCTCGGGATCCCGCTCACTGCTATCCTCAGGTTCATAGGACTTGATGGGTGTTGTTATGTAAAAATCATTGGAAACAATATTCTCCGCTGATACAGGTAGACTGATTTCTCTCCATTTTAGTACTGATTCGAGAGACTTTAGAATTAGAATTCCCAGAGCTATGTAGAAGAAAACCTGCAGGTCTATTTGTATCCAGATATTCATTTTATCAAGGTTGAGTGTGGTCTCAGTCAATCCCATATTCTGGATTTTTCCTCCTCCAATGAAGATTATCATTATAATCATCAGAGAGGCATTTTTCGCCAGCGTAAATGCTAGAGTATAGATGCTTTGGGGTTCAAGGAAACCCCCAACAAGCGTTAGACTAGAAATTATTACACCAAAAACCATCACTTGGCGCAGGAAAACAGCAATATCAAAACTTACTAAATCGAAGAGCTGGTACAATTCATATGGCAAGAAACTGGGTATAAGGTAGGGAACCAAGACAAATAGTAAGAAAAGAAAAACGGCTGTAATTACACTTCTTTTTGTATCAGGCATCAACAATCTCTCCTGATACAGTTATCTTATTTCTAAAAACCACTAAATCGAATAAAGTTGTTACTCTAATATCTGCTACACAATTAATCTTGTCTCTATCGTTCCAGTACTCCTCTGCATCATCGACTGATATAACTAGAGGTATTTCAGATTCACATGCACTTTTAGGGTTTAGAGTCAGCGAAGAACTATTAGATATCAGAGTTTGTTCTCCTGTATTTAGAGATAAATTAACAGAGAACTTTGCACCAAGATATCCTGGGTTATTTGGATTTACCTTCAAAGTTATTATAACTGGGTCTGAGGTGCTGACATCAACATCATCTTCTGAGGGTATAGCTGAGATGTAGACGCTCATCATTGTGTGCAAACTGAGTGCAAAGGCAGTGATCCCTACTATTTGAAGAGTTAGCACTAGGATACCTACTACCTGTGATAGTTTCAGCTTCTTCATCACGTTCTTGCCCTGGCTATTTCCATTTTAGTATTCTATATAGTATTGAAACCGTTTTTGGATGGTAAATATATATCAATAAAACTAATGAAAAATCGATGAAAATATTGGGGATTTACTTTTTATGAACTGTTTTGTTATGCTGAATATCACTGCCATCCAGACCATGTAGTGTATGGGTAAGTAATGACGCTAGATTTTCAAGGTCCTTCATATGGATAACCTCGTTTGGACTATGCATGTACCTGTTCGGCATACTGATGAGGCCAGTTATGGTTCCCCCTCTCTCAATCTGGATCGCCCAAGCATCTGTACCACTTCTCGATGGCACACCCTGGCGCTGATATGGAATTTTATTCTTCTCTGCCTGTTGTTCCATTATCTCCCATAGAGCTCTTGTGAAGTTTGCTCCCAAAGAGATAACTGGGCCCTTACCAAGTTCTATACCTCCGACCTCTCCAGGTTTAATATCAGGTGCAACCGCGTGGGTAACATCGGTAGCTATTGCCGCCCATGGGTTCAAGTTGTATGCGGCAATTGTTGCTCCACGAAGGCCAACCTCCTCCTGTACAGTAGCAACAAAATGAACCTTAAGATCATTCAGAGGATTATCTTGCAGCTGCTCCATTGTCTCAACAAAGGCAGCTACACAGCAGATGTCAT
Organism: Candidatus Bathyarchaeota archaeon; assembly: GCA_014730055.1. The sequence continues at coordinate 336 of WJIV01000037.1, read as the reverse complement.
CAAAAGCTGGTGCGATAACTAGGTCGCCTCCCTTGCCAAGTCTGTCTAATCCTATTGCTGGGGTACACACCGACCCTGGCGTTACCCCCCACTCCTCCGCCTCCTCCTTGCTGGTAGCCCCAAGATCAATTTTCATATCCTTGAGTTCAGGGGTTTTATCTCTCTCCTTTGAGTCAGTTAAATGTGCTGGCTTTACCGCGATATTTCCTATTATGTAATCCTCGGGTCCATCGCCTACCCAGATCTTAAGTCGTGTTCCATATGCTACCCTCTTATCCCATCCACCAACTTGACTGAATGAAGCGAAACCATCCTTGTCAATATATTTTATCATGA
>WJIV01000036.1 GCA_014730055.1 Candidatus Bathyarchaeota archaeon | reverse complement strand
CATATACAATGATGAGGTCAACCACCACCCCTTCATGAAGAACCTGCTAAAGCTTACCCTAAAAGGCGAGGCGATAACCGAGGAAGATGTATTCAACATGGTCTTCAGGGACCTACCCACCGGTGGAGCTCCCGAGCCCATCTTTGAGTAATCAATCATACCCTTTATATCATCAGAACTTTTTTCAACAAATTTTCCAAAATATTCTTCTTACATAGATGTAGAATTGCCTCAACTGATAACGGACGGATCACTGGAGAAGCAATGTATCCATATTTCTGGTATTATACATACAAACAGCCTGCTGAAAAGCTCCGAGTCGTTTGCCTTAATCATCACAGCTATCATCCCTCCCTCTCAGGCTTCCATACGTACAGGCTCATCGTATTGTGGTGTACTAGCAGTCTTTCCATGTTAATTATCCAGCTCAATATTGCAGTCGTGTCGCTGTTCTTTGAGCCATCTTAACAGATGTACCTCCTCGTACGTTGTGAATATCTAGTTTCCTATACCAATCTCTTGCTGCAGTTGATGCAGCTACTGTAGCTGTATCTGTTTTCCTTAATATTCCGAGAATATTGGTGATAACCTGCTGAATCTTGGGCTTATACCCCAAATGCCAGATTATTTTGTATGTAATTACGTACATTATTTTCAGTTAGTTTCAGTTTAAATGATTACAAATATTGGTCTAGTCTACTGAACAAAATAATTTATAATCTAAATTCTAGTGTCCTTTAACTTGAAAATCAATTGGTGAACCTTTAGTTGACTGATTCCTTGAAAGGCTTAGAATTCAAGAACTTTAGTGAAGTCTCCGATTTTGAGGATAAGTTATCAAGATTTCTGAATGATTTAGATGAGGAGTTGATTTACTGGCGTGGCTACGAGGAGATAAATGGTCAAAGAGGGATAAGATACCCAGTTATGGGGCATGCCTGTCTGGATGGAGAAAGAATCGTGGCAATAAACTACTTCATAGTGCCAAGAATCTTAAGCCTGAGGTGGCTATACGACAGGGTTTTCAGAAGAAGAGGATTCGAGGTAGGAGTAGTGGTAAAAAAAGAGTACCATAGAAGAGGCATAGCTGATCACATGAACTCTCTTAGAGTTGAATTGTTCAGAGAACTCGGGGTAGAGGAATACTGGTTCAGGGTGGATAAAGATAACATTGCATCCATGAGGCTTTCCGAGAAGCACACAGAGGAAATGAGAGGGAAAATATGGAAAGAGACGAAGGATCAAGTGTACTTTTTAATTAACCTAAATAAGGACTTGATGGTAAGAACAATGAAACTTGAGTCTAATAAGTCATAAATATCAATAAAACCAGGGGAACCATCTAGAATTAGATTAGTGAATTTTTTACCGATGATTTTATCCTTTGTCTCTCTTATATTCTGCTATATGAGAAAAGGTACGCAAGAGGGAAAGGTTATCCCTTGTTTTATGTGTAGACAGCCTATTGTAGAGGAGAATCGTTTTACCGTATCCTGGATAGAAAATGACCAAGAGGAGAAGAGAGACTTCTGTGGTTCTAGATGCTTGAGAGATTGGGCAGATAACTACAGCGAGAACGTAAAATTAGACATATTTGACCCAGAAACAGAGGATCTTGGGATGTTTTACAATGTGAGTGCTGCTAACCTCAGGACATGTAAGAGTTGTGGAACACAGTATCCAATGACCCTACAAGAATGCCCTAAATGCGGAAAGAACTCATTCTCTAATGATCCCCATGAATAGAGTAAACCACATCTCAAAAAATCCATGATTTCAACTTTTAGAAAGCTAAACTATATGTGAGAGCGGATTAAACTCAGTACGGTAACCGGCCGAATCTACGCTAAGGCGCTTGAAATTTTAGAAAAACCCTGAAGGGATCCAATGAAAGGACTTGAATGAGGCCATAGAAAGATCAAATCCAGAATTTCCTCCAAAGATAATAAATGGATGTGTCTGGAAGTTGAGGGAAAAATCTCCCGGTATGGTAAACAAGCCATCAAGAGGAGTTTTCCAGCTTCTTAAATACAGAAACTAGGATTTGATTAAGAGTCTCCTTGATATTACTAGTTCATTAATTGACATGTAAACTAGTTTTTGAGGTTAAGTTTGTTGAAATATCTATCAACGAGAGTGATTGGACAAATTTTTCTCATTTAACCTTCGACTGGTGCATTACCTGTTACGTTTCCTTCCCCATCAGTCACCAATCTTCCCTTACTGGAATCCAGCAAGATCAAACGGTTACCCCAGGGATCCTCCACTACTACGCACTTCCCTACCGAGATATCAAAAGGTTCAACGACAACTGATCCATCTGCCTCAACAAACCTAATTATTGCATCAGGAACGGATTCAACCTTAATATCCGTCTCCGGTGGACGCTTATCTGTACGAATAACTAGCTCTGACTTTCCATCAGGTAAACGGAGCCCTGCAGAGTCCCTGGTTTTCCATATTAAACTGTGACCAAGTTTATCTCGGTAAAACTCTAGGGCTTTCTCGAGGTCATCTACAGGTAGGTTTAAACAATCCAGGTATTGAAAAAGAGAATCAGACATGCATTTTAAATCATAATAGTAAAATTATGTAAAATCATCGATAAAAATGATTTATTTAATTTTTCCCGATGAACAGAATGGCTTTAAAAACTGATTTCTTAATAGACCTTCTACTGAAAGTCTATTAATGAAAATCGTATACTGATACATAATGGTAGGAGAATTCTATCCTAAAGAGACCGCTAGATACGATACGCGTTCTGAGGAGGCTGGTTCTAAAGCGAAAATTATTGATCGTGTTGCGAAAGCTGCCTATGACAACAATAGAGCCTACGAGGGCTGCGCAAGATGCGTATTGCATGCAGTTCAGACACATATGCATCTTGTCGAAGAACAGGTTTTCTCACACGTTCTCAGATCAAGCACCGCGTTATCAGCGGGAGTTGCTCGAAAAGGAGAGACCTGCGGAGCACTGATAGGAGCACTTATGGCTGTAGGGTTAGAAACGGGAACCGAACGCCTCGACGACTTTGAAGGTTATGTCAATACAATGAAATCAGCTTCCAATCTATTCGATAAATTTAGGGAAGAGTACGGGACCGTCAAATGTTTTGAAATACAGGAGAGACTATTTGGAAGAAAAATTGACTTCTTCAAGGATGAGGATGCCGAATGGTGGTACGAGAATGAAGGTTTGGATAAGTGTCCCGGGGTATGTGCCGTTGCAGCAAAACTGGCGGCCGAGGAGTTATTCAAACTAAGAGAAGGTTAAGCTGCTAGGTAAATGGTAAAAGACCGGGCTCCATTTATTAACCATGAATATTTTAAATGAAGCAAGAGTAATTGTCGAAGATAAGATAAATCTCGATGAAATAGAAGTAAAAAAGATTGTTTTAGGGCTTGGCTACACTGGGGTCCAGCTTTCAAACGGGGAAGCAGGTGTATGTCATAGTATAGTATCTGAGACTAGTCCAGATTGCTGTGATATTCTTGATAATGCAGGAAACCTAACTGATCTAGGAGTGAAAGAACTTGTGAGCTTCATTGATTCATGGGATCTTTTCAAAAGAATAATCGGTGTCGCAACACTTAATGCGCTAAGCCAAAAAATTGTAAAAGAAAACCCTGAACGTTATCCTTTTGTCAAAGATAACCTGATAAATGTTCTCAATATCAAAAATGATGATCAAGTTGCAATGGTGGGTCTGATTAGGCCCTTTGTAGACCCTCTTAGAAATAGAGCCAAACAACTGTATATTCTAGAACGCAGTCGCCCCCTGCCTGAAGGGGTATTCCCTGATACAGCCTGCGAGGAGTTATTACCAGAGTCAGATATCGTAATAATTACAGGTTCAGCTATGGCTAACGGTACTTTGGACAGGTTATTAGATCTCTCCAAAGACTCAAGGGAAATAGTAGTTGTGGGTCCTACCATCAGTATCGTACCTGATCCTCTTTTCAGGCGTGGAGTAACTTATTGCGGCGGGGTTCAAGTAAAAAATTCTGATCTATTGATGACAATATTATCTGAAGCAGGCGGGACCCCACAGATGAAAAGAGAAGCTGTTGATCTCGTTACCTATAAAAATCCGGGATTGTTTTGATCTATAACCCCTTTAAATTATTGTTATTCTACTTTTATGATTAAAGTTAAAAGGTTTAAAACCTCTTCTAACTTGGGGAAAGTATTGCCATTATTTGTGTTGTTAACAAAGCTTTCCGGGACTTGCAAAGAAAGGTTAAGGGGAGAGCCAGAGATCCTTGATGAGATATGTGGAAAATTAGAAGCTTGTAGAACGAGCGACTTTCCTCAGTTTGCAACCTTGGGAGAGTATAATTTCATTAATATAATCGAACTCTCCGATGAAAAAATGGTGTATGCGCTAGCGTTGGAGTTAAATGCTCTAGAAGGAGTAGAGACCATCGTATTACCCGCTCTGCCCATGGGTGAGTATAAAAACATTGTCCGGAAGATGAGAGGGTAAAAGATTTTATCTATAGTAATAGGGGTTTTTAATATATCCATATGCTTCTGAAGCGGCTACGACAGCATCTCCTATTGCTTTTCCTATCTGTTTATAGGGTGATAGAGTGATATCTCCGATAGCGAAAATACCTTCAATATTTGTACGTTGTCTTTGATCTACTATTATGTAATTATCTTTAGTAATTATCCCAGAGCCCTTAACCAGATCTATGTTAGGAATTCTACCAATATCAATGAAAGCTCCTTGAGCCTCAATCTCTGAAAATTCCTCAGATTTCCTATTAAACAGGATAACTTTTGAAAGTGTATCTTCTCCTTCAAATCTTTTTACTTCACTGTTGTATATCACTCGGATGTTTTTCCTTTTCATTTCCTCAACAAGCGCTTTCTCGGTTCTTAGCGAATCTCTTCTATGAATTAAGGTTACATTAGAAACCAGCTCCGAGAGAAATATCGCATCTATAGCTGCACAATTCCCACCTCCAATAACAACTACTTCTTTGTCTTTGAAGAGAGGGCCATCGCATACAGCACAATAACTTATTCCTTTTCCTCTAAACTTTACTTCACTTGGTAAACCTAGGTTTCTATACTTAGTGCCAGTAGCTATTATTATGGCTTCACACTCATATTCATCGCTATCGGTAATAACCAATTTTTTACCATTTCTGAAATTAATCTTCTGAACTCTTTCTAGTACATGAATTTCAGCACCAGCGTTCTCGCATTGTTTAAACATATTATTCGCTAATTCTTGTCCTGAAATCCCATTTGGGAATCCTGGATAATTTTCGATATAGGAAGCCTCATTTATACACCCTCCTGGCAAGGCTTTCTCTATTATTAATGTCTTGAGACCACTTCGAGCACCATACAATCCGGCAGTTAAACCCGCTGGGCCTCCACCACTAATTATTAGATCCCAAGAATTTTTCATCTTATTATAATATTAAGTGAATTCTAATATTAAAAACATATAATTATTGTAGGTTCACAGGCAGAATAAGAGTTATTCGTATTTTTGAATCTCTTGAATACTAGTCCTCCTTTGAATACAATACAAAAAATTTAGTCTAGACTAAAATCATATATAATGAGTGTTAAATATATAATCAGAAGGAGTATATTTGTCGATCTTAGGGTTCTCCAGAGCAAAGTCCTTGTGGGTGATAAATTACTTTAATTCATGTGGGTTCATGGAGTTGTTACCTTGGGTTAGTTCTGGATATGATATGGAACGTTTCGGGATCTTACCTACGGCTAGTGCAAGGCATGCAGATGTTTTGATAGTTGCCGGTTACATAACAACCAAGGGCGCGAAGCGTGTAAAGCGAATCTATGACCAGATGCCTTCTCCAAAATTTGTTCTAGCACTGGGTAGTTGTCCCATGACGGGAGGTATGTACTGGGATTCATATAATACTGTAAAAAATATCGAGGAAGTAGTCCCTGTGGATGTATGGGTTTTAGGATGCCCTCCAAAACCGGAGAATATTGGACACGGTATTGTTATGGCCATGCAGGCAATTGAGGGAGGTTTCAAGGGGCATTAGAGGTGAAATGAAAACGAGTATTGATTTAAAATCTTATATTGAGGCAAATATTGGAGAAAACACTTCATTAATCGAACATGAAGATATGTTTATCCTTGAAGTAGATAAGAATAAAATCCTCAAAACTGCATCGGTTTTGAAGGAATGGGGTTTCAATCATCTTTCTGATGTTACAGTCGTTGACTACTTAGATGACGGGGAGTTTGAGATTATATACCATTTATGGTCACATGAACGATTGGAAAGAGCAATACTAAAAACTAGAATTTCGAGAGATAACGCAGATATTTCCACTATTACCCCAATATGGCGCTCTGCTCATATGCATGAAAGAGAAAATCACGAAATGTTCGGGATAATATTTGAGGGACATGGTGATCTATCCCCTCTTCTTCTTGAGGATTGGACTAATTTACCCCCAATGAGGAAGGATTTTGACTCAAGGAAATATGTTAAGGAAGAACTTTATGGAGATGAAAGCCTATGATGGATCTTCCTTTCT
>WJIV01000262.1 GCA_014730055.1 Candidatus Bathyarchaeota archaeon | reverse complement strand
CTCTTGAAGGGGTCCTCATGGAGTGATCAATTTTTTCGGTTAATTTCTATGTTTTTAAGGTAGCTATTTATGTAGCAGCTGATTATCAGGCCACTCAGTGAAAATATTCCAACCTGAGTGATATTCAATGGAGTCCCATAGTAGCTCATAACTATTATCATACCGATTACAGCCACCGCTATACTAAACACCTTAACCAATAATAATGGAGCGAGAACATAACCCCACCCTCTCTCATTTCTCAGAAGCCAGATAGTCAGGAGAGCCAAGGGTAGGATTATGCTGAAATCTTGGAAAGGTATTATCAGAGTGTGGAAACCTTCCTGCGTGATGGCTTGGGGGACCACACCCTCGAGGTAATATAATACCAGATCAGGGGTCCAAAGAAGGATTATGATAAGTATTACAAAAATTAATGAGTACTGGGCATTTTTCCTCGTCTTTTCATCTGATTTTATTTTATATTTATCAATCTCAAATCCAGCTATTGCCAGTAATGTTGCGTAAAGGCTGACCGCGAAGTCAGCTGTATATAAGATAAAACCAGGGTTAAGTTTGAACAATACACCGTAAGATAAGAACGTATACGCAAGGTATGCGAGGACCCCGATTAAGATTATTCGTGATTTAATTGAGCCCTTTTTTGAGTAAATAAGAGATATTGCTAGAGCAGGTACACCAAGGAAGAGATTAACCAAGTCCTGCCCTACGACTTGGGCTTGAGATGACAGAGTCTCTTTTGAGAAGATTGGTGAATAGAACAGGTCCATTAGAGAGGTTAAAATGGTTAACACAATTAATATCATAGATAATTTATAGGCAAATCGAATTTTCCAGTTTTGATCTGAGATCAAAGTCTCTTTCACCTTCCCTCAGAGTTCCTTTACTGAATATTTCCTTAAATAGTTTAAATTTCTCATTAGGTAGGTTAGTTAAAGAAGGATTATGTCTGCGGCTTAAAGTTTGACCATCTTATGAATATACAGGGATCTAATTCAAGAAAAATCTTTAAAATCCCTTTTTTAGACTCAAAATTCCTTTGACTAAAAATTATATTTTTTATAGTTGTTTTCACGAGTGGATACGATGATACTACGTGAATCAAATGACTCAGATTATAATGCAATACTGGAGGTAAACAGAGCTGCATTCAAATCCGATGTAGAGCCGAAGCTAGTCTCCAATTTACTAGCCGATCCAAGCGCAAAACCCCTATTGTCTATAGTTGCCATTATTGATGATGAGATAGTTGGTCATATATTATTCACGAGATGTTCCCTAGTACCAGATAAGGCCATATCCCTCTATATCCTAGCACCCGTCTCAGTACTTCCAAAGCATCAAGGAAATGGTATAGGTGCGGCACTGATAAGAAAAGGTTTAGAAATATTAGCCAATCAAGGGGTAGATCTAATTTTTGTACTCGGACATCCTAGCTACTATCCAAGATTTGGGTTCAAACCTGCGATTTCTTTAGGATTTGAAACGCCTCACCCAATAGCGAAAGAGCATTTGGATGCATGGATGGTAAAGAAATTGAACCCACGAGTCGGAGAAGATATCAAAGGAAAAGTAATTTGTGCCAATGCGTTGAACGAACCCGAATACTGGTAAGAAAACTAGGAGAATTCTTTGCAGATACCGCCAAAATTAGATTTCGGATTACAAAGAATCAGTATATATAGTTTATCTAAATATGTCTGAAATTGCTATTGATTATCTCTCATAGGTTCTCTGACGAATAAAAAAATCGGATAAAATTTACATAATCAAGATACAAGTTGAAAATAATTATAATAGCAGAGATTTATCTTAAGGTATGCGTCCCCCGATTTGTGAGATTTGTCACAAAGAATTTGATCCAAGGAATGAAGGAGGGTTAATATTCTTTAAAGAGACATCTGAAGGTAGAGAGTTTCATAGTAGGGTTGAAAAGGAGGGCATAACTGGTCACCCACCAGATGCTGGATGGTTCTGTGAAGATCACTACGAAGAGGCAGAAAAAAGAAAACACCTTACTTTAGGAGAAGCTTTGCAGAATATCTTCTAAATCTAAGTGATCCTTTAACAGACTTCTGAGAAGCACTCACATACAGTTCCTAATATTGAGGGACAGTAAGGATTTTTGATAGAATCTCAGCGCTATCTTTCTATCCCTAATCGCTCGAGAGCAAACTTCCGGTCTTTCTCTACTATTAAGAACATACCTATGTTCTCTAATGTTTAACACAGTAATGAGTCTAAAATAAAGTATTTATCCCTACCGTTTTCCTGATATTCTCTCCATCTACTCTTGAAGGTAAGAGTTTATTAATTAAATTGTGATATCGAGAAGTCTCTCGACGTCTCTATCCTCAACTTTCTCAGGTTGCATTATCATTGTTCCATTCTCGGAGGCAAAAATGGCTTTACCGTGAGCTCTCACAAGGGGCATTATTATCTCCGTGTAGCCTGTGTTTACTATTGTCTTAATATCATAGACACATAAAGCCTCAACAGATAAGTCCAGTATTTTGTGCAACGCATATTCATACCTGAGAAGCTCTTTTATCTCTCCCTCTTTGAAGTAGCAACTCATCTCCCCGACTCCTCTGGTACCTAAGCCTTTTTCTTTGAAGTATTCCTCAGTTTCCCTTATTTTTTTAAGCACCCTTATTGTCTCAGATTTACCACCTTCGAAGTACCATTCATCATACCTCGGAGTAAGAATGTTTCCAGCGCTGAAATTAGGTTCAAAGTCTATACCTCTGATCTGAAGCTCATTAGCGATTTCTTCAGGTGCTGACTCTGTATATACATAAACTAGACCCCTTCCCTGGAGGAAGCCGTCTCGGAGATACTCATATATTATATCCTTCTTGCTTTCCGAAGAATCATAGAACATGATAAGATGATCTCTAGGTTTAACGTCCCTTAAATACTGGTAAACCTCTGTAGAAGAAAGCATTTCAATTAAATAATAAAGTAAGTATTAATATTTCTATCTGTAGAAATCCAAGAAATGTTATCTGTTCATGATTATTTTTATCAATTTTCTGGCAATGGTTCCTGCTTCTTCGCCATGTACTAGCTTTATTCCGTACAAGTTCGCCAACTCTAGGACGTTATTTTCAAAAGGCTCAAGAGAGGACAGAACTATCAGAGAATCCAAGTCTGTACGTCTGACGCTTAGCTCTATTATCTGGTTGAAAGCATCTTTTCTGCGTGCTAAGTTTAGCCCCAAGTGCACATCTTGATACCTGGAATTTCTAGCAGTTAGCATAAAAGGATAGTCAACGCCGGACCTGCCTGAGATAGAGCCCGGTACTTCCACGAGCCAACCATTGTCCTCTAGTTCATTTCCAATGGATATTGCTAATTCGTTTAGGTTTTCAAGTTCCTCTATTTCAGAGTAGAAATTCTCAAAGGATATTGCGTTACCCCAGTAATCTCCGAACACGAGCCTCATGCTATCTACATAGGCAGTTGTATTGGACCAGACAGCTTGACCGCTATTCTTCCACTCCCTGGCTGACATTAGTATCTCGCTATTATCGACTATTAGGAGTAGAAGGTTGGAGCTGACAACATTGTGTCTCAGGACAGTTGGTCTAACCTCTGTTTTTAATAGCTCATTCGGACTCTCGTCAAGATTTGATATAATCCTCAAATGTTTATCCCCCAATATCTCAGCAATATCATCTAATGGTAGTGGTAGGTCCTGCAACCTCCTGACGAGTAAATCAGCACCGAAGCTACAACGATCAATCATCATCTTGAACATGGACTCGCATTCTCGCTTGTTCCTGATTGTCTTAAACTCCTGAGGTCTCTCACCTGTTCTAATTGAATTGATTACGGTACGAGCATCCGGGGCGAGGCTCCAGAGACTATCATAGAATATTCTCATCGCAGAAGCGAAGCTTGGTGCACTAGTCCAGAGACCAGTGTCCTCCTGAGTAGTCATACTCATGCTATCATCAAGCACAACCGAAGTCAGAACCTCCTCACGATCAATCACCACAAGTCGAACAGGCGTATCGGTTTCCTGATGCCTAATATCAACCCGTTCTATCAGTCTTTCAATATCATCTAAATTGGATTCATTTATACCGGTTAGAACCCGAACCTTCTTTCCCTCTTTACTCAACTCGACCAGTTTGTCTTCTAGCCCCCATAAAGATAATCTAAGTAAATCATGAGAGGTAGTAATGAGACTCAGCTCCCCCTTAACTTCTGAACACATCTGAGACATAAACTCGTAAACCTGCTGCCTGCCTTGGTAAAAACGAAAACGGGGCTCCTCAGCTACCTTGACCTCAGAGCTAGCGATTTTCGTTATCTCCCCGAGTATAAATTCCTCATTTGACTCCATATCATCCAGTTTTCGCCTAGTATCTTCAATACGACTATCCAAAATATCCTCCAAAGGAACTGCAACGTACTTAGTTGGACGCCCCATAATCCTGTGAACAAAACCCTTTTCCTCCATAGACTTGAGGGTCCTGTAAGTCTTCATCCGGTTAAAGTCAAACCTGCTTGAGATGGTTCTTGCAGGAGATGGACCCATGGCCGTAAGAAAGACCACGATCTCAGCCTCCTCCTGGTCCATATCAAATTCAGTCAGTTTCTCATGGATCTTCTCGAGGGCCATTTTACTAAGATCAGCGGTTTACCTACAATATTATAAATTGTTCGAAACAATGTTACGAACACATAGAACGAACAGATGTTACATATCTAATTTTATGTCGCCAACCTACGTTCTGTAATTTAATGAAGCAGAGATTTATCATCAAGAATTTTGACAAGCTTTGGCCAACTGTCCTCTGGCAAGGAACCAGCATTGTCACCTACTATATTGACGATATGACAGATGACGTCAAGATAAAACAAAGCAGAGGCATAGATTTTGACGAGCTCCTAGCACATATTGATCGTGGTGGATCAATTTTCTTGACCAACCAGCAAAAGGATATGCCACCATTAGAAGATTACGGAGACATAGCAACCACTGATGGTAAAAAGCAAGAAATAACGGGTGATATTGTTGAGTGAAGAAAAAACTAACAACTGTCCGAGATGTAAAAATGGTAGCATAATAAGAGATTGGGAAGTCGGTGAGGAGATATGCAGCAAATGTGGGCTGGTAATAGATGACTCAATGATCGATCAGGGACAGGAGTGGAGATCATTCAACTTCGCGGAAAGCCAGGAAAGAAGCAGGACAGGCCTAGGCGTATCCTATAGATTATACGATAAAGGTATGTCCACAGTTTTCTCAGGCAACAGGGACGCCTACGGAAAGAAACTCAAAGAAGAAACCCGGATAAAAATGGGTCGGCTACGACGATATGATAATCGGAGCAAGATAGACGAGACCTGGAGGAGAAACCTAAGCATAGCCATGGCTGAATTGGACAGGGTAAGTGCAAATCTACATATACAGAAAAACCTGAAGGAGAAGTCTGCTATATTATACAGGAAAGCGCTGAAGATGGATCTCATTAGAGGTCGAAGTATAGACGCTTTCGTTGCAGCGTGTATCTACGCAGCGTGCAGGCTCTCAAAGGTCCCGAGACCACTGAAGGAAATCACATCAGCATCAACAAGAGAACACTCCGAAATAGCTAGAACATACAGACTGATGTTACGCGAAATGAACCTCAAGATGCCAATAGATGACCCTATGAAATTCGTACCCAAGATCGCATCGAAACTTAACCTTGAAGGAGAAGTTGAAAACCACGCAATTAACATTCTCCGTAGAGCGAAAAAACTGAATGGGTTATCAGGAAAAGACCCACGTGGATTAGCCGCAGCTGCTCTATACAAAGCAAGTATAGAAAACAATGAGAAAAGAGTACAAAAAGAAGTGGCAAACGCAGCAGGAACCTCTGAAGTTACCCTTCGCAACAGACTAGTGGGATTGGAGGACCTCTTCCGAGACTCACTGATTGCCTCTAGCCAAGATTAATAGAGTAAAAATAATTAAGACACTAGGGCACTGATTTAGCTTAACCTTTTCTGTCCAAACACCAGCAATCCAGCACCTAAACTATTTATAAGCTATACAGTACCCCTGTGTAAAATAGCAAGTGGACCTGTATGAATTATGCATGTACTATTTGTATTCTCCATTTAATGTTAAATATCCAACAGCAAATATTTAATCTGGAATACCATGTCAGAAAAAGCAAAACAAACGGCTTTTGAATGGGTAGATAAGAATCAAGAAATGCTTGCAGAAATAAGTGACAAGATCTGGGAGTACGCAGAACTAGGGTACGTCGAATTTAAATCAGCAGAACTCTTGGCTGATGAACTCGAAAAGCATGATTTCAAGGTTGAACGGGAAGTAGCCGGGATACCAACAGCTTTCGTAGGAACATGGGGTGGTGGCGAACCAGTAATAGGGATCATGGGGGAATACGACGCTCTTCCTGGCCTTAGCCAGAAGGCTGTTCCTGAAAAGGATCCCATAAAGAAAGGGGGCCCAGGTCACGGATGTGGTCACAACATTCATGGTACCTCTGGTCTAGGAGGCGCTATAGCCTTAAGATACGCTATGGAGAAGGCCGGAATCGAGGGCACTATCAAGTTCTTCGGATGCCCCGCAGAGGAAATGCTCAGTGGTAAGGTCTGGATGGTGCGTGAGGGCCTATTTGATGGGGTAGAGGCCGTTCTTAGCCATCACCCGAGTTCAATGAATGTAGCAAACCTGAGGAGCAGCAACGCTAACAACGCGGTCAAGTTCCACTTCCACGGAAAGACAGCGCATGCGGCAGGTAGCCCAGAGCAGGGAAGGAGCTCACTGGATGCAATAGAACTGATGAACATCGGTGTTAACTTCCTAAGAGAGCACGTCATACAGGATGCGAGAATACACTATGTAATAGAGGAAGGAGGTGGTCAGCCTAACGTAGTCCCTGATTATGCTCGCAGCTGGTACCTAGTTAGGGCACCGGAAAGAGACCAACTGGAGCCAATATATCAAAGGATCTTGAAGATCGCTGAGGGTGCGGCGATGATGACAGACACCGAACTAGAGGTGGAGTTCATCAAAGGAATCTACAACAAAATGCCGAGTAAGACCCTGAGCGATGCGGTTACTGAGAACATGAGGAAGATCGGACCACCTGAGTACACAGATGAGGAGATGCAGTTCGCCGAGAAGATAGCTGAATCCATCTCAAAGGAGGACAAGAGAAATACCCTTTGGAAGAGCAAGAGACCAAACTGGGAGAAACTCATGGATGTCTTAATTGATAGGAGCGTCCCCGATGCCTGGGATGAGGGAGAAGTGAGCCACGGTTCCACCGATGTAAGCGATGTAAGCTGGCAGTGTCCAACCATGGAGTTCAGTACCAGCACATACGTCATTGGTACCCCCGGGCACAGCTGGCAGAACGTAGCCATCAGCGGTATGAGCATCGGTCACAAGAGCCTCTTCTTCGCATCAAAGGTAATTGCAGCCACTGGAATTGATCTACTGACCCAACCAGATATGCGGAAAGAAGCCTGGGATGAACTTGAGAGGAGAAAAGCAGGTAGACAATACAAGTCTCCTATACCGGATGACCTAGACCCACCGCTTGACCAGTGGAAAAAGTAATCATCTCATTTCCAAATTTCAATAATTTTTTTTATTATAACTTTTCCCATACTAGGTGAGTGCTGATTTTTCTACCTCCGACTAGCATCAAAGGTGTGCTCAGTGTGAGTAGATTATCAACAATTTTGAATTTTCTCACCTGTGTCTCTCCCACCCAATTCGGGAAAAGGCTGACCTCGATGTGGTGAGACACTTCATCATTCTCAATAGAGTACTGGCCAGCATAGGACAGAAATCCGTTGATGGCTGCGATCTTCTCCTCAACGGTACCACCTCGTATATCCCCTGCCTTAAAGCTTGGGCGACCTTCCTTCATGAAAGAAACAGACATGTAGCCTTCAGGGCTATATATGAGATAACCAGTTCGTTTTCCGCTCCTGATAAGCTCATCGTTCTCATCTCGCGTCTCAACTGATAGGAGCTTCCAAGCACCGAGGAAACATTCCTTTGATGTCATGACTACTAAACCAGTTTAGCTCTCCTTTTTTAAATATACTAACCCATAAAAGGGAATTTACGTTCTTCTAAATATGTCAATCAAAGAGGTCGATTATATCTGGAAGAACGGCGAGCTTGTGAACTGGGAACAGGCAAACATCCACATACTTACTCACGCCATTCACTACGGAACGGGAGTTTTTGAGGGAATCCGCGGTTACTGGTCAGGAGACAATCTCTACGTATTCCGTCTAGAGGAACACATAGATCGATTATTCGAGTCCAGTAAGCTGTACTTCATGGACCCCGGTTATACTAAGAAAGAACTGAGTGAGGCGACACTGGAGCTTTTGAGAGAGAATAAGATTGAGAGTGACTGCTACATTAGACCCCTTGTGTACAGGGGGTATGGGAAGATAGGTTTGAATCCTCTTGAGGTCCCAGTGGATACCGCCATTATTGGATTTCCGTTCGGAAAGTACATAGAAGCAGAGGGTGCCCGATGCTGTATATCCTCATGGAGGAGGATACCGACAGATGTGCTTCCACCTGAATCCAAGGCCTGTGGAAACTACATAAACAGCGTCTTAGCTAAAGTTGAGGCAGTAAAGAATGGCTTCGATGAAGCCATATTCCTAGACCATGACGGATACGTCAGCGAGGGGAGCGGAGAGAACCTATTCATAGTTAAAAATAACGTTGTCCTTACTCCTCCAGCGTATTCATCGATATTGATAGGTATAACCCGAGATACCGTTATGAAACTATGCAATGAAATGAACATAAAAGTAGAGGAAAGACCCATCACACGGACAGAACTCATTCATGCTGACGAGGCGTTCTTCTCAGGAACTGCCGCTGAGATCACACCAATTGTAGAAGTGGACCATCACACAATTGGCATCGGAGATATTGGTAAGGTCACGAAGAAGCTTATGGAAACCTTCCATGAGATGGTACGAGGAAAAACCCTCAAACACACAGATTGGCTAACTCCAGTATACAGTTAAAAAACCCTCCCCAAATTTATAACCACAATTAGAATCAATCTTTTCCCAAATAAGGAATATTTTATTTCATCTCAAACCATGAATTAAGAGAATATTGATGTCTGAATGTCCAAGATGTGGAGGAGAGATGCGAGAGGGACTGGCTTTTATCAGTATCAGTGTACCTTCGGGGGGCTCCATGGGAGGAGGTGGCGGAATGTTCCCATCGCCAGGGATGAATCTTCCTCAGGGGGAGTCAACCAGGAATGCAAGAGTCAGATGGAGAGAAAAGACTGGGGAGAAGAAGGGATGGCTGATAAAAAGCGATGAAGAAAAAACACTAGATCTAAAAGGTAAAAGGTGCCTAGAATGTAGGTACGTGGACCTATATGTCGAGGAATAAATTGTATCATATATTGACCTGATTAACTTCGTTTGACGAAAACTAGAGTGTGATTGACGTTAGTTTTGACCTGTAAACAACTGGTAGGCTTCAATTACAGATGAGATCTCAACAACATCCACTGTATATCCTTCATCAGCTAGATAATCCTCTAAATGGACAAACACCTTCTCATAGGTTGTATAGCTCAATCTACCGATCTTGACAGTTTTTGGCTCATATATGACTACATTTCCTTGTCCCTCTGGAACAAGTATCTTGTCAGCACCATCCACTGCAGCAGCTAAGGCCTTGTGTGGAATACCACTGACCTGACCTATTGCGCCATCACTTTGAATTGTCCCCGTCATATAAACTCCTTCGATTATCTGCTTGTTCTCCAAAGCTGCCATCAAGGCCACTGTTATGGCACCACCAGCACTTGGGCCATCTACAGCATCAACCTGGTTAGTGGCAGTTATTGTCAGGATAATATCCGTGTTGCTGAAGGAAATTCCGGTCAGTCTCTCAACAACCTGAGTTGCAGTCCTCACACTGGTTTGAATGTCAACACCATTTATCACCTCGGTGTTAACAAGGATCCTACCCTCACCCTCTTGTAATTCCAAGACAGCATGCAGTACATGTCCTTGATATTCTGCGTTAAAAAAGGTCTTTAGTGCTTGTACAGCGAGAATTGGCATATCAACCTTGCCCCTTCTACCTGTTGCATTGCTATCAGAGGATACGATAGATGAATAATACTCCGTCAAATCTCTATAATACTCCAACTGCTGAAGGGACATGTTTAGCTGCTGCTCGAGCTCAATTAACGACTGAGTCAATTCGTTAACCTTCAGTGAGTGTTGAGACAAGTCTTTACTTAACTCCTGATTCTGAAAGTATAGGTATCCACCTAAACTAGCAAGCAAGATATTTAATAAAAGGCTGAAAACAACTAGTGTATTTCTTTTCTCTTTCTTATCTGCTGAGTCACTGCCCTCAATCTCGTCGTAGTACAAGAGCCCCTACACCAATTCATATAAGAAAATCCTACCTATTACAGCTTTTTATGAGGAAAAATAACCCTTATTTTAAAATTAAGTAAATTCCAAGGGAGATAAACAATATAGATGAAATTAATTTCAGGTAACGATGATTCGCGGCACCAAGGGCATCAATTTTTTTCTCTCCCATCCAAGCTATTAAGAACACTATTACCAGGGGTAGGATGAAAACTAGATTATAAAGCAGTAGATACATGTAACCTGCGGCAAACGTCTCAGTTGAAGCCAGAAGACTTACGATGCTGAAGTAAACTGCCCCCGTGCATGGGAACTCGAATATTGCAACAAGTACGCCTGCGACAACTGTGGCAGGATAAGTCAAACGGGACATCCAATTATATACTTCCATCTGGCCTGAGAAAGGCATCCTGAGGGTGAAGCCCTTATTTCCAATGAATTCTATGAGATTTAGTAAGCCCATGCCTATCATTATTACTCCTCCAATCGTTACTACCCAGTTCGCAGCTTCACTTATTTCCACTAAGCGATAGAGGCTTAGACCTATTGCCATGTAAGTTAGGAATATCGTCACAATGTATAGCCCTCCCATAAGAAGAGACTGCCTCTCATTCCCTGGTTTAGATGTCAGAAGCCCGATAAAGAGCAAGAGTACAGTGAAAGCACATGGATTTACACCGTCAAGGAAGCCGCTAACAAGTACAAGGGCAAGAGTGCTGCTTGAGGACCCTCTCTGAGTGGCTATGCACTGAGTCAGGTTCATATCCTCACAAACAACAGGTTCCTCATCATCGATGACAAGCTCATAGTGTCCTAGACCCCTACGTACCACGAGAGATTTTATTTTTCTATAATCAGTCCGCAAGAAGGCCTCAATGTCATCCACGGGAACCTCGTACTCAAAGATATACTTCCCATCTACCACGATAGTGGTCTTACCACGCCAGTCATCTGGCACATTCAAACTCGAACGAATTTCCTCTAATTCAGACTCGGCATCCGCTACCTTGTTAAAGTGTTTAGCCTCAACTTGAGCCAATCCACTCTCCTCAAGTGCATTAATTCGATTCTCGTAAGTATGGAAACATCCATAACAGCCTGATCCATAAGCTACAACAACTGGCTCATCAACCGCGTTAACAATTATACTAGGTATAAGGATTAAACAGAGGAAGAGGAAGAACTTGGCGGTCCTCGTTATCCTTACCATTAAAGCACCCTTCTTTTTACCTATACAGCAGCATAAATAGATTCCTCCAAAGCATGAGCAATACGGGTGTGACTTGTATAATCCAATATTAGAAAAAGGGTTTACAGTGATTCTTTAATAGTCTCATGAAAATTATTTTAACATGCTTTTAATTCCTGGCCATTTGGAAGAAAAAGGAAATCAACTTCATATTCATGACTATTCCCTTAGCTCAATAGCTCATACCTATGGCACTCCAACCTATGTATACAATCTTGAACGCATTCGGGAAAACTACACGCGGATCAGGGACAACTTGATAAAGTATTCAGATAGGAAGGTGAGTGTATTCTACGCTCTGAAAGCTAACTATAACCCTGAGATACTAAGAACCCTAGCAAACGAAGGCGCTTATGCGGATGTATTATCCATCTATGAGTCCGAGTTTGCTATAAGATGTGGCTTCCCCAGTCAAAAAATAATGTTCACAGGAACCAGCGTAAAGAACGAAACAATGGAAAATATGCTTGACAACGGAATACTCATCAATATTGATAGCTTCAGCATGATGAGAAGGCTAGCAAAAATAGCACCTGAGGGGCTAAATGTATCCATCAGGTGGAACCCGGGAAAAGGGGCCGGATTCGATCCTAAAGTTATCACAGCAGGTTCACGCTCACATGGGAGACCCGTAAAATTTGGTATAGAAGAAAATAAAATGATTCAACTCTGTCAGGAGGCGCTAGGATTAGGGTTTAAACCAATAGGACTTCACCAGCATATTGGATCTGGCTGGACTGGGGAAGACGTTCACAATTTCCTAGATACTGTCTCTAATACTCTGAATATGGCAAAAACAATGACAGAATTTCTAGGTTATGAACTTGATCATGTGGACTTCGGGGGAGGACCGGGTATACCCTATAAACCTGATCAGAAGGAGTTTCCTATAGACGTATATGCTAGAGGTATCTGTGAAAGAGTCAACAAGAGTGGTCTCGACTTTGAAAATATATTCGTCGAACCGGGAAGGTACCTAACAGGGGATGCAGGCGTTCTTCTCACGAGGGTGAATACCGTGGAGGAAAAACATGGTTCAACCATCGTGGGAGTCGACGCAGGATTTAACACGTTACTTAGGCCAGCATTCTATGGAAGGTATGAAGACCACAGGTTCAAAGAAGCATATCATCATATCCTGAATGTAGACAGGTTAGAAGGACCAACAAAAAAATGTACGATCGCTGGACCCCTTTGCGAGACAGGGGATTTACTAGCAATTGACCGAGAGATAACAATCCCAAAGGAAGGAGAGGTTCTCGCCATCCTAGGAGCTGGAGCTTATGGATACTCAATGTCTAATAACTATAATCTACAACCTCGCCCAGCTGAAGTGGTTATACCGGGTCCAAAACTCGTGACCAAGCGTGATAGCATTATGTCACTCTGGACAAACTATACGTAAAATTTTGAATATATTAATAAAAATTGAAATTTTAGCGGCTAATAGTTTCAGCCAGCTCTGAGGTCTCCTCATCTAGCTGAGACTTCATTTTGATACTTCTGGTGAAGTCACTTCGCGTTACTATACCTATCATCTTTCCACCCTCCATGACAGGCAGCCTCCCGACATCATTCCTTGCCATCTTAAGCAAAGCATCACTGGCCACATCATCTGACTCAACTGTAATTATCTCACCTCGAGGCCTCATGACATCAGCCACGGAGGTCACACCCCTCCTATCCGAATCCACCTCTCTAACATCCTGTTCGGTAACTATACCCACAAGCTCACCATCGTCAACGACGGGAAACCCATTGTGTTTATACTTCTGAAAATACTCTGTTACCGCTGTCTCAAGTGAGAGATCGGGTTCGATACTGATAATGTCCGTACTCATTATATCACCAATAGTTACATCTCCAAGAGCCTCACTTATTATCGTGTGACTCATCTCAGCCTCAGCCGCACCTCTTAGAAAGATCCCCAGTACAACTAGCCAGAGACCATTACCAAAGGCACCTATGAATAGGCTTGCGAATCCAAGGAACATAAATACAAAACTTATGCCGATACTGATAGTCCTCGCCCACCTTGTTGCTTTCAGAATGTCATTATTACGCTTCCACAAGATTGCCCTTAGAACCCTACCCCCATCCATTGGGAAAGCAGGGATCGTGTTGAAGAATGCAAGGCCCAGGTTGGTGAAACCACTATACTGGAGAACAGCCCTTAGGAAATCTGGTACACCCTCGCCCAAGACTATATAGAGACCTACTAAAGTGACTCCAATTACCAGGCTAGTGATTGGACCCACGGCTGCCATCCTCATTTCAATACCGGGGGTCTTGCTCTCATCCTCAAGCTCAGACACCCCGCCGAAGAAGTGTAAAGTGATGCTCCTTATCCCCATCTCATTGCTCTGAGCCACAAAGCTGTGAGCCAACTCGTGGATTAGAACAGAGGTGAAAAGGGCTAAAGCAGCAATAGCTCCTATACTCCAGTAAAATGTGCCTGTTTTATCAGGGAATTGAGTTGGAAGATAATTTGCTGCAATTGACCAGGTAAGCAGAGCGTAGATTAATAGCCATGAATAGTTTATCTTGATCTCTATACCCGATATTTTTCCTACTTTTATCGAAATTTTCTTTTCCTCCTATAACGTGGCTGGAAAGATGAAAAATCTGAGGGGTTTGCCTAAGAAATCGTAGACACGTTTTTCGGATCTTTCCAACCTAAGATTGAGAATGAAAGATCCTATAAAAACTTGATATCAATTAGATGAATATATAGGGAAATCCATATAGTGTTTAAATATGAGGGTATGAGCATAACTTGCGGTACCCTGATATGCCTCTAGGGGCGATGCAGAGTATACATATTTAGTAGGAGTGAAATAGATGAGTAATAGAGGTCGAAGGTACGACAGAGGCCCACGGACAATGCATAAGGCTGTCTGTAGTGAATGTGGAGAGGAGTGTGAAGTCCCATTCAAGCCAACAGAGGGCAGGCCAGTATACTGCCGGGATTGTTTCCAGAATCGAAGCCCAAGGAGATAGAATTCTAAAGATTATTTAGATTTCAGCTTTTTGTTTATTTTTTAAAGAATTTTTGATCATTATTGAGAAAAATGTAGATTCTTAAGGTTCCTCAACAAGGGGATTAGGTTTCAGAGAATTTCCACAATAGATACAGTATATTGTTTTGGGTACCTCACTACTGCAGTGTGGGCAAACCACAATTCCATCATCATCCTCTTCTTTCTTTGAATCCTCAGCAGGTTCCTCTGGGACATACCATTCTTCCTCGGTCTGAGGCTCCTCTGGAATAGCTTCCTCTGGCTCCTCTTCGACATCTGAGGAGATCTCAAAGTAAAATGGCATCTCAAGATCAACGGTCTCCTCCACCTTTTCCTCACTGCCTTTCTCAAAAAAGGGAGAACTAGCCTCCCTGCTTGGTTCCTCCATGGTGAAGTATTGCTTTTCGGGCTCTAAACGTAATTCAGGTGGAATCTCAACCTGCTCTTCCTCTATTTCGCCTAAAGCCTCATTCGTATCTTTAGTTTCCTGCTCAATCTCAAAGTCTACTGAACTTTGCAATTCGCGAGTTTCTTCGGCTTTCTCCTCAATCTCTGGATCCAGCTCATATTGAGAGGGAGGTATTGCATCAACCTGAGGTTCATAATCCGTTTCAGGTTCTAATCGATATACCGGTTCAGGCTTTTCCTCTATAGTATCCGGTTTAGTCGGCTCGACTTCCTCAACCATCTGCTCCTGTCTCTGCTCGGATTCAGGTTGCTCCAACTTTTTGATCTTGCTTAATCTTAAGTTAACGATTATCGCCATGATAATTACCCCTGCTAGGGCGATAAACATCAACATATATAGCAGTAGGTCGATCGACATAATCTAAATATGATCAGGTGAAAATTTAAAACCACCTAAACAAGGATCATCGATTCCTCGTCCTTCTGACCCTTAATATAGTCCCCGATCTCCCAGATACGGGTATCAACTATGGGTTGGAAAGTGATTTTTACGAGTGAGTTCCAGTAATCCGATAGATTCTCAAGCTGCTGGGAATCAGTGACCTCAAAAACCTGGAATCCTCTGTTCTCGCCCTCCCATGAATAGGGGCCTAGCAGGGATTTTGGATATTCCCAGGGGAAGGCTTTTACCAGCATCCTCAGTTTCTCAGCTTTGTGCTTGATCTTATCTATCTCCCCTGAGTGTATCTCCCAGAATGCTACGTATTTTTCACTTTCCTTTTTTGTTATCATTTTTCCTAAGCGTCCATGTATCCATGAGAATTCAAATAAAAAGATACCGACTCAAAGATTTGTATAATATAAGCTTTCCTCGATACTAAATAGACAATAGTTAACGTTATAGTGAAAATATAATAATATAGGTACCATGGTAGAAGTAACCTCACCAGAGAATTTTTTCGGGTACCGGATGGGAGAGGCTAAAAAGCTCGCCAGATGGGACGAACTAGTTAATTATTACTACAAGCTTGCTCAAGAAAGCCCTAGAGTAAAGACACTTGAGATGGGTAGAAGTACAGAAGATAATCCTCTACTCCTTGTAATAATAACCAGCCCCGAGAACCACCAGAACCTTAAGGAGATCCAGAAGGTAGGTCCCACACTCGCCTACAGAGAGGACTTACCTGAAGAAGAGTTAGAGGAACTAATTAGGAGAGGAAAAGCGGTTATATCCATGGGCATGAGCATCCACGCCTCAGAAGTCGGGGGAACCCAAATGGCACCTGAACTTGCATATCACCTTGCTTCAGGTGATGACCCAGATACCCTCAGAATACTAGAAGAGACAGTCTTACTGCTCGTTCCATGCGTAAATCCTGACGGAAACATCATGGTAGTCGACTGGTATAAGGAGTGGCAGGGCACAGAATATGAGGGATGTGGGCTCCCATGGTTATATCACAAATACACTGGGCATGACAACAACAGGGACCTGGTCCTGATGAATATACCCGAGAGTCGACATATGGCCCAGATGCTGTTCAAGGACTGGTTCCCCCTGGCTTACATTGACTACCACCACTATGGTAGCTTTGGGGGAAGATACTATATCCCACCTTTCGCTAATCCAACCGACCCCAATGTAGATCCTATACTCTGGGCTGAGATGCAGCTATATGGCAGCGCCATGCTTGCAAACTTGGAACAGCAGGGAAAGACAGGGGTTGAGAATTATGCAGGATTCACGGCCGAGTTCAACAGCGCATATACTAGGGTGTGCACCTGGCACGGGATTACAGGGATGCTCACTGAGTCAGCCTCCGCGAAACTAGCGACACCTAAGTATATTCACTATCATCAGCTCAACTCTACTAGGGGTAGACCTGAGTACAGGGCCCACGTGAACTTCCCTCACCCCTGGAAGGGTGGATGGTGGACACTTCGGGATATAGTAGAGCAGCAGAAAATAAGCGCTCTGGCAGCTCTTGATATGGCTGCAAAATATAGAGAACTTCTCCTGAGAAATCTAAGGCTTAAAGCTGTTAGAGCCCAGGCAGAAAAGACCCCTTATGCTCTGATATTTCATCCAGAGCAACATGACCCTCTGACAGCCTATAAGCTACTCGAGGCGCTGAACGGTACTGGTATAAAGATTCTAAGAGCCGAGGAAGATTTCAGTGCTGAGGGTATACGCTACAAGAAGGGCACCTTCATAGTTCCTTACACACAGATCTCCAGGGCATACCTCATGTCAACAATGAGAAGGAGGCTCTATCATGACAACCCTTGGGCTCGAAGCCCAGAGGGAACGCCATTAGATCTTCAGGATATAGCAGGCTATAACCTCACAGAGCTCATGGGGATAAATGTGAAAGAGGCCAACAACCCATTTAAGGTAAGATCCTCCGAGGTTACATCCCTTGATTACCCTAAGTTCACTGTTAGAAAATCCGAACAAGGTTACATTATTGACTGCAGT
>WJIV01000314.1 GCA_014730055.1 Candidatus Bathyarchaeota archaeon | reverse complement strand
GTCAATTTTAAATTTAACCAAAGCATCCAGAACTTCGTCAGAAGCGTGGTTCAAATTGGTGCCGCCATTGATTGATATTTCGACGTTCCTGACGAATGCCGACTCTAAAATACCTGATAACTCCAAGTTTAAAAACACTTCACCCTGGTTTGATATCTCCACTTTTCTGATAAAGGGATTTTGATCCAAAAATCTTGCAAAATCTTTATTCTTAATATATCCATGCCCGAGAATAAAATTTTTTTGCAAACGGGAACATATGGGACACTGCAACTGGCAACATGTACAGACTTCCAGCTTGATTGACCTTGGTGGATTGACCACCGCCTCAATTTCACCCGAAGTGGTTTTCATGCACCCTTTTCATTGAAAAATATTGTTTTATGAAATACCGTGCCGCATAGATTCGGCATAAAACGTAAATTTAAAGTTTGCCTGACGACGAATTCCATGAAATCAAACCCTCAATTTTTAATCAGAACGATACCGCATTCCATCAAAGACGCCGACACGCAGAAGTTCAGATTTATCCCCTTATTCAGCGCGTCCACGTCCATCATGCAAAACTACCAAGCCGTCTTTTGCATCATCAATGAAAAATTTTCTCCCCATCCGATACATCAGCATGGCGAAGAAGAATTGATTTTTGTCTTTTCAGGAAATCTGAACTTAATCTCTAAAAATGACGAAGCAACAAATGGCCGACAGATCGATCGGCTTTCTTCCGGCACATTGCTTTATTTGCCGTCAAGTGCGCCTCACACGCATCAGGGGGCAGGCCCCGGACCGACACATATCTTGGTATTCAGATGGATCGGAATCCCCAATGACCCTTCTACGGCCATGTTTCCAAGGTCTGTGTTCCACATTTCTTCAAATTTAACCCATATCCATGATGACGGGAAAGGAATTTTACGGATACCCCTTTTCCATGGCTCGACAAAATATATAAAAAGTTTCAGCGGGGATCATCTGCATATTTCGCCGGGATCCGGGCACGGGTGGCATCGCCACTCTTATGATTTGATGATGCTGCTGCTATCGGGCGCGCTGCAAACCATGAACACACAGGTCGTATCGCCATCGCTGCTCTTTTTTCCAGCAGGTATCCCCCATCATGCCTGGAATGCCGGCCCGGATCCGGTCTCCCTGCTCACTTTCGAATTCGGGAAGGAATCCGCATCAGAATCTGAAAGAACGTGATCCGTGTCTTGCCGCCCTTTTTGGCAATCCCCTGAATACGCCCCAGCACCAAGCCAATTCCGCCAAAAAGATCAATGGAAAAATATCAAGGTAGATATACATCCGCCGCAAAGCGGAGCTAAAAAGCCTACCGGACAAATAAGCAGCGATCACGGGGCTGAATGCCACCATCAGCCAACGATACCGGATCACCGATGGGGGGTGAAGCATTTCTTGATGTCTGACCAGAACCTCGCTCATGTAACGCCCCGTGAGCGTCCAATGCGTCATGACCGCCTCGAATGTGGCCCTTGACGGCAAATGACAGACTGCCGCCCGTGGCTCAAAATGCAATCGGTACCCCTTTTTTCGGCATCTTACCGTCCAATCGATATCTTCAGAGCAGGTCAAGGTTTCATCCAGTTCCCCCACGTCTAAAAAGACATTCCGGGAAAAACTTAAATTGAGTGTCGGCAAAAAAGGACGGGGATCTCTTTCTGTGAAGGGAAGCGAACTTCGAAACATGGCCACATTATCCGCCAAGGTCCATAAATTTCCTCGCGGAAACCGTATCGCCCCCCCCACAACCTCAGCGCCGAAAACGCGAATGGACCGAACCATCGTATTCACCCAGGTCTGGATAGGGATACAATCCGAATCAAGAAATAAGATCGGGTCCCCTTTAGACTGGCGCAAACCGATATTTCGGGCCGCCGCCGCATTGACCGGCTTTCCGGTCGAAATATGCCGAACCAGCCTGTCTTCTGTGACAAAATTCAGCTCATCCACCCCTACAACCAACACTTCCGCCTCTTCCATCGAATAGTTTTGGGAATGAAGCGCCGCCAGTGTCAGCGGAATGATTTTTGAATTAAGGTTCGGAATGATGATTGAGATCATGTACAGCGGCGTTTTCCGGAAATCCCGTGTAAAAATCCGGATCCGTAAGCTTTAAAATTCGCCATGTCGCCCCGGATCAAGTCACCGAAAATGTCCTTGAAATAGATACCTACCCATAACATGAAAATCGGAAGGCGTGAAATCGCTGAAGTGTGTTTCCTCAGAAAATGAATGGTGCTTTTTACCATATAATAACGCCGCAGGCTGACATTGTCGGATGTGCTTGCCGAACCCTTGTGCCAAACCTTTGCGGCGGGGACAAATAACAAAGAATAGCCGGTATTCTGGGCCCGCAAGCACAAGTCCAGATCTTCCAGATAGAGAAAAAAATGAGGGTCAAAAAACCCCACTTTCTTAAAGACTTCACAACGGACAAGCATTGCCGCACCGAATATATAATCCACCTCATGGCAGTCTTCGAATTGTCCATAATCAAGCACTCCCCTTGCCGTATCCGTCGCGGCCAGTACGCCTTGACGGCGGCGTGCGCCGGCATACCAAACCGTATCTGGTTTGTCGCTGTAGTAAACTTTTGCACCGAATATACCCGTGTCCGGGTACTCTTTTGATGCTTTGATCAGTTCCGATAAGATGTCTGGGTGCACCGTGGCATCGTTATTTAAAAAGAAAATAAAATCATGTTTGTTTTCTTTCAACACTTTCGAGATGGCCAAATTACATGCAGAAGCGAAACCGATATTCGTCTTGAGTGCCAGCATCTCGACTTCCGGACAACATTCGGCAATATATTCAGCGGATCCATCATTCGATCCGTTGTCCACCACAATGATGGATGTGGGTAATTCGGAACAGTCGAGCGACTTTATACTTTCCACGGTATCTTTTCCAAGCCTCCAGTTGACGATGATTGTGGCGACATTCGCTTTTAGCATGGTTCTTTTCTTTCAGATACCCGGGAGAATGTTTTCGGAAAATTCAAAAATGCACCCCAGCACCATATCATTTTCGTAAGATAAACCGCCGGCACCGTGTGCCAATAAGAATACAGCGTCTGATGATCGTTGAAGGTTCGCAGCGTCGCCCATGCGGCAACGAACGGGGCACCCCACAAATACATAAACCGATATTTCGCCATGAAAGGGGTTTTCAACAGTTTGTTATAGTACAGTCTCACTCTTAAAGTGTCGGGCGCGTCATCAACCCAGTGCCGCCAGACCTTGTACAGGGTGTTTCGATCAGGGTTGTGATACACGATCGCTCGTGGCTCAAAAAAAAGGCGATAACCTTTTGCTCTTAATCGGACTGTCCAT